>CAZADP010000001.1:0-40499 GCA_964483905.1 uncultured Candidatus Bathyarchaeia archaeon
GGGTCGTCCCCGCTGGGATCCAGCCTTGGACATCAACGGCGACGGAGTTATTGACTTAATGGACTTGGCTCTAATAGCAAGAGACTTTGGGAAAAGATCTGCCTGACCAATAATTTCCCCAATCTTTTTCACCATTTTTTGTAATGTTCAGCTGAAATTACCTCGCGCTTTATTGTTCGCATCAAGTTTCTTGAACAGAGTTTCTTGCTGTTCTCATAGAGACGTTATCTTTTCTTTTTCCATCTGGCCACTTGAAAAAGTCCTTCATTCCACCTGCTACCTTGTAAATTTTTTCAGCCCTCTTCTTTGCTGTTTTCACTTTTTTATAGCGGGGAGGACTACTTTTTTCGATTCAAGCTCGTAGAAGATAATTCCAGAATTCTTAATAGTTACGGTAATCTATTAATGAATCGTATCCGCGCGCAAGAGGAGAAAGGGAAATTGTTCAAATCTGAAAAGCTTTTCAGATTACTCCGCGTTTGCGCATTGATATTTCTGTTGTCCTCCATGATGTTTGCATGGCAATCAATACCAGTGAGTTATCAAACGGATTCTGGGCAGCCCGTTTATCTCCATTCGGCAGAGCCCCTAGTGCCAGTGCACATGCGCTCGAACGCTTCTCTGGAGCCTGTACATATGGACTCTAACATAACCCTTACGCCAGTACACATGCACTCACTTCAACCCTATCAGGAGCATTTATATGCGCCCGTATGGACTGATTGGCACGAACTATACCCGAACTATTGCATGGATTGGCATCTCACCAGCTGGGAAGACACTGGTGAACCCTATGGCGAACTCAGTTCCAATGACCAAATTGACATGACTGATGAGTACGGAAATATGACATGGTTCCACGTAGACAGGATGACAATCACGCTCAACCTTTCATCCGTTGATTCCCCCGAAGAGAAAATTTTCGTCGAGTTTAAGGGCCCGCCTGAGCGTTCTATAGATGTTCTTTACAACCCGAATTGCACCTACTGGCACGAAGTTTGGTCGATCTATAGCAACGTTTACCATATTATCAATTGGACTGATAATGGTGACGGCATCCTTAGTTTTTGCGATTACATTGACTTAAACCTGACTCAAGGCGCGATCCCTCCAGGGATTTACAGGTGGCACGTTGATGGAGTATCTAACGAACTCATCTTAAGGTGGAAGATGATGAACCCAATCTGTACTTGGTGGCATGAGATCTACCCAAACTACTGCGGATGGCATCATCTTGCCAGTTGGGAAGACTCTGGTCAGCCTAAAGGGCAACTTAGTCCATGTGACCAAATCGACATGATTAACGAAGAGACCGGAGAGAAGACCTGGTATCACGTGGACAGAATGACTGTCACCCTAAATGTGACGATAGGTCCTGAGCCAGCCGAGTGGATGAAGATAGAATTGAAGACACAATACTTCGAGGAGATATATGAGGTCCTCAAGCATCCGAATGCGACTCTGTGGCACGAGGTTTATCCCAACTACTGCAATACTTACGAGCTGACGCGGTGGGACTGGTGGTATGACGACAACTGCAACGGAGTTCTAGACGTCTGCGACCACATTTGGTTGCTGAATTGGTCAGAGCCTGAACCTGAAGAAAAGAGATATCACATTGAAGACATATCTTACGGCATCATCCTTGACCAAAAAATTGCAAATCCAGAGTCCACCGTCTGGCATGGGCTTTTGCCAGAGGAGGTCTACAGCAAGTGTTATAATATAAATTATTGGGAAGACACTGGCGAACCCTTCGGATTTCTAAGTCCTTGCGATCAGATTAGGATGCTGACTCCAGACCCGGCAGAACCATATTTGTGGTACCATGTGGACAGGGTGACCCTCGCCCTCAATGTGTCAAACGTGGATCATCCGGAGGAATTTATGTTCGTCGAACTCAAGGAACCCTTTGAAGAACTTTATTTGGTCAAGACGCACCCAAATGAGACTCTTTGGCATGAGGTTTGGCCAAATTACAGCAAAGTCTATCACATTTCTGACTGGAAAGACAACTGCAACGGCGTTCTCGGCTACTGTGATCTAATTGAATTCACAGACCAAGGAGGATTTACCAGTTGGTGGCACGTTGAAGACTTAGCCATTGATATTGTCCTCAGCAAGAAGATTGCGAACCCGGTGTGTACCTATTGGCATGAGCTTTATCCAGAATTCTGCAACACATATCACGTCATTAGCTGGGAAGACAACGGCGACAGTTTTCTAAGCCCTTGTGACTGGGTTGACCTAGAACCCATAAACCCGTCAGGGCCAACAAGGTCATACCATGTGCAAAATGTAACACTCACTATGCTAGTGTCAAACGCTAGTGATCAGGCGATCACAATGTACATCGAGTTTGAGGGCAGTTTCCAAGAGATATATGAAATCAAGACAGCCCCCTCGGGTAGCCTATGGCACGAAGTCTATCCAGTATTCTGCAGGTATTACAATCTCACCAGCTGGGAAGACAATTGCGACGGTGTACTCAGTTACTGCGACATAATTGATTTAACGGACTTGAATACTACGAAGCTGAGCCGGTGGCACATTGAAGAAGTAGCCATAGACATAGTTGTTAAGAAAAAAGTCCATGATGTAGCTGTCGATAATGTTTCATCCTTGTATCCTTGGGTATATCTAGGCAAAGTTGACCCTATCTTTGTAAATGTTACAAACGAAGGTGACTATACAGAGAATGTTGTTGTCTACGTCTTCTATGGCACCTGTCCATGTAGCCTCGTTGCACCAAATCAGACAGTTGTTCTGATTCCCGGAGACACTAAGACGTTGACGTTCTATTGGGACACAACGGGTTTCTCACTAGAAACCTACACCATAAGCGCGAACGCTGCAATTCTAATTGACGAAGACCCAGGAGACAACACACATGTAGGTTTCACCCTAGAAGTTAGGCCAATGCCGCCGCTCCATTGGAAAGAGTCCCGTCCAGATTATGCCCCAAGTGGAGTGCCCGACTTTGACCAACGGCAAGATCAGTGGGATAGCCCCCCCGGAAGTGGCGTGTGGACTTGGTGTGCTCCAACCGCCGTCGCCAACTCGTTGTGGTGGTACGACTCCAAATACGAACCGAACATCATCTGGCCTCCGCCGAGAATAGTTGACAATAATCCGCTAGTCTCCTCATACAACCCAGGAGTATGGGATGACCACGATCCGCAGAATGTTATGCCGTTCGTGCAGCACCTAGCCTATCTTATGGACACAGACGGGCAGAGGACGGGAGTCAATCATGTTGGCACTTGGGTATCGGACATGCAAGCTGGAATCGCCCAGTACCTTTCATGGACAGGAGTCAACCCGCTTGGAGACGTGAACGGCGACGGAAGAGTTAACCAGACAGACGTAGACGTAGTAAATGCGGCTTTGGGAAGCACGCCCGGAAACTCCACTTGGAATATGGCTGCTGACGTCTGGCCGGTTACCACAGGATGGCCAGTTTGGGGACCATCTGACAACGTGATCGAGGCGCAAGACCTTGCCCTCGTTACAGCAAATATGGGTCGAAGGGGCATGTTCTGTGAGTATACCGTCCAAGCACCAGACTTCTTCGACATAGAGGAAGAAGTTGAAAGGTCTGAAGACGTCGTCCTCATGCTTGGCTTCTGGAACTACGATCCAGGCACTCAGAGTTGGGTTAGAGAGGAATATCCATATGCATATGGATCAGGGCACTGCGTAACAGCAGCCGGAGTAAACTCGACCACTATGCAGATTGCCGTAAGCGACCCTGTTCAAGACAATGCTGAACCACCACCTCAGGGCACCAACGGACCGGGAAGAGTCATTCCAACCCCGCCGCATCCTCATCCACCAGCTCCACCAGAAACCGTGCATAATGACGCTTCTTATGTTTCCCAAGACACATATGCCGTCGCACCAGTACCATGCCCCAGCGGCAACTGGACGCTAGTAAACTATTCCAGTCCACAGTATCCTGGGTGGAACATAACTGTAATAGAATGGTCAATCACGATAACACCACTTCCATTTCACGATGTATCAATTATCAATGTTTCATCCTTGTTTCCTTGGGTGTATCAAGGGCAGATTGACCCAATCAACGTGACCGTTACAAATGAAGGCGGCTTAACAGAAACCATTGACATCTACGCCTTCTTTGACGGAAACTTGGCTGCACCAAAACAGGTAGTCATCCTGGATCCGAGAGACACTAGGACGTTGACGTTCAATTGGAACACGACAGGTGTACCAGTAGGAAACTACACGGTGGGCGCTAATGCCACAATCCCTATTGACGATGATCCAGCAGACAATGTGAAGACGGGAAATCAGCAAGAGATCCGGGAGCCACCATCGGAAATTCACAACGTATCCGTCACCAATGTCGCTACATCTAAAACTGTGATTGGGCAAGGGTATGCGATGAACATAAACGTAACTGTGGAAAACCCTGGCAACTATACTGAAACCTTTAACATTACAGCCTACTACAACGCAACTTCTGTTAACACAACAGAAGTCACTCTAACAAGCGGAAACAGCACCACGGTCTCGTTCACATGGAACACTACCGGCGTCGCAAAAGGCAATTACACCATAAGCGCCTACGCCCATCCAGTTCCAAGCGAAGTGGATATAGCGGACAACAACTTTACTTATGGCTCGGTTGTCGTTGCTATGGTAAGCGACATAACTGGTCCGGAGGGCTTTCCAGACGGTAAGGTTGAGATGAGAGACGTTTCAATGGTGGCTAGACTGTTCGGCGTCAGCTATCCAGACCCAAAATACAACCCAAACTGCGACATAACCGGACCAACACAGGGTGTAGCCGACGGAAAAATCGAAATGAGAGACGTAAGCCTAGTAGCCCGCAACTTCGGAAAAGTCGACCCATAAACATCTCGCAAATCCCCCTCATTTTAGGAAAATCATAGCTTAGTTACACTGTTCAAGATGGACCACGGCGTACGCTAGTCTAGCTCGGTTAGGGCATCTGCTTGCTGTGCATCCTAATTGAAACTGAAACAACTTTAGAGAATGGATACACAACAAGTATGCTAAAACATACGTCTTTCAGACCTTTAGCATCTATTTTTAACGCGCGCTGTTTTTAAAATCACTGCGCGCGCTTTACGCCAAATCTTAAGTCACAATTCTAGCATACTTTAGCGTACAATAGTACAGCGTTCCAGCGTCGTTTTAGCGTGTCAGGAAGCGTTAAAACGGCGAATCTAACGATGCTAAAAACGCTAAAAACCAGATTCTAACCATATGCTAGAGGAGAACTTCCTCCTGCACCCCATAGCTACTATAGGGTGGTGCGCTATTTTGTTTTGTATTGATATTTTGTGTTGTTGTCTATTATGTAGAAGGTGTGTTCTTTGTCGTCTATTGTGTGGAGTATGGGTCTGCGAGGATTTCGGCTATTTTTGCGAGGTCTTCGAGGCTTTCAGTTTTGGGCTCCCATTGTCTCCTCTTCGCTTCCTCTCTAATGCATGCATGCGCTATGTCGATGGTTCATCCGTTGGACAGAGCACGGGCGACTATGAGGGAATGATCCTTAAGAACTCGTTCTCGGGATAGAATCTGTATCTTATCGGTTATGAAGGTCCAGATCCGGGGATTTACTTTGAATTCGATGGAACAATATTATCCCCAAAGGGCACACTATTACCATAACACGAACCGTGTGTCATCAATTTTATCCCTATTTTTTTGGCTATGCAATCTGTCATTGTACACAAGATTTGCGCGCGCAAGCCAAGCTTATATTTACTTAGAATCTATCGATCGCCTGACTACTCTTTTTTCTTATTCACCTTAACAACCCCAAATCTAGTGATACGAGGTATCACTAGACGAGGGACTCAAACCTTAATCAATAACCTAAATAGGGCCTTTATTTAGGAACCGCCTGTTGTCTTGAGAGTTTTCGCTGGCCTGAGGGAGCCGCGGGTTTTAATAGGCAACTCGTCATTATTTTTAAGTATGAACCAAGAAGAATACGAGAGACTTGTCGCGTCAGATTCTGGAGCTGCCAATTTCCTACAATTTGTGAGTGGGTCACATCGTAATCGACACTTTTACCGCGCTAAGAGAGATTACAAGGCCGTGCTTTCTGATGCATTATTGAAGCATAGAATTCGATCGATCATCAACAACCTCTTGCGCACGCGATGAGCTCGCGTTGCATTTGATGCATTCTTCCATGGTGATGCGGCTTTTGATAAGTATAGAAGATTTTTCCAGAAGCTTTTAATGCAAAAACCTACATACACACTAATCATTGAAAGGAGATCGATCGCGTAAAAGGGGAAAGAAGAAGAGATGAGAATAGGTAAGTTTTCGTCAATAATGTGTTTACTTTTACTTGCAATCTCAACTCTAAACGTCCTCGTCAGATTGTCGGTGTCTGCATTGCCCTCATGGCCTACACCATGGATCCAAATCGACACTGACCCAAACGAGAACGGCCCTACCGACGATTGGCGAGACGTTCAATACGCTTACTTTCAATTTGACAGCAACTACCTCTATCTGAAGCTCGAGTGTTATGACCTGCCTGGCAGCAAATGGGGAACAGGTCCTGGGGAGAAAAAAGCCCGATACAAATGGTTCATCGACCTCAACGGCGACATGTACTATCACGGTGGAAACTGCTACGATGCTGAATATCTTCTGTTCGTTGAGGATTACGACCACAATGGAGTCGGCGAAATGTACCTGCTATATGACACAGACCATGACGGCGATTTTAGCGAATATGAACCATGGGACAGCTTCGCCAACTACGCAAACTACAAGGTCACCGACCCTAATATCGGAGGCTGCAGAATAGTTGCTCCGTATCAGATAGAGATGTACATAGGCTGGGCTTCCATTGGAGATCCATCATCCTACTGGTTAATGTGGGCTACAGACCAACAGAATCCTAACCTGGATCAAGCACCCACAACAGACCGTCCCGATGAAGAGGTTCGAATAGCCATTCATGACGTGGCTGCAATAAGCCAGACCCCCGATCCAACAACCGTGACTCAAGGCGGCCACGTCACAATAGCCGTGGTGGTGGAGAATCAGGGCACACAGCAAGAAAACTTCGAGGTGACATGCTATTTTGAAAACCTCGTGGACGGAATGGTCGGAACCTTGCCAGTTACCAACCTAGACGCTGGCCACTCGATAACACTATACTTCGTCTGGGACACGACGGGAATACCCCCTAACACGTACACTATCAAGGCCTGGGCTGATTCTGGTTCGGATATAACCGAGACAGATGAAATGGACAACTGGTGCACCTCTCCAGCAAAGGTCATAATCGAAGCAGTGAAAGTTCACGACGTGGCTGCAACACAGCAAGATCCACACCCAACAAGCGTGGAGCAAGGCGACCCAGTCGACATAGACGTGACAGTCGAGAACCTCGGCGATTTTACTGAGACATTTAATGTTACCTGCTGCTACGATGGTAACGAAATTGGCACGCAAAGAGTGACGCTTTCACCTGGAGTCTTAACGACGCTAACCTTCACTTGGGACACAACAGGAGTCCCTCCAAACCACATATACGACATAAAGGCGAAAGCTGACTCCAGCAACGAGATCACTGAAAGCAACGAAGGTAACAACGAATGCACCGCTGCGGCAAGGGTGACTGTTTACAAGCCAGGCTATCCTGGAGAATTGTCTGTGGACAAGGCAACGCCGCCAGCCTGGATCAGTGGTCCAGATCCGCCAGTGGTCGGCTTCACGACTGTTTATGAATTGACCATAACAGTCACGAATACAGGTGGCAGTGACGTTACTGGTGTCTGGGTCAATGACACAATTTCGTCAAGTGTTACCTTCGTAAGCTTAGGAACTCCAAGTCAAGGCACCGCACAATATGTTGCGCCCAAAATAAAATGGAACGTTGGCACTCTAAGCCCCGGAGTCAGTGCAACTTTGACCTTCCAAGTCAGCGTCACTCCTCTAGATCGAGGCATTGTGACCCTCAATTACGCTGTGGATCTCACTGCCTCTGGCACAGACACGTACACTGGCGACCCAGTTTCTGATACAGGCGACACAGACGTGGAAGTTACAGCCATAGTTCGCGACGTAGAAGCCATCAGCCAGATTCCCTCAGACACATCCGTAATTCAAGGCGACACAGTTACCATATACGTCACGGTCAGAAACAACGGTGACCAGGTCGAATCTTTCGACGTGACTTGCTGCTACGACGGCACGCTCATTGGCACGATCCGAGTCTACAACCTCGGCCCAGCCGCGTCCACAATATTGCCCTTCGCGTGGGACACGACAGGGGTCACTCCGAAAGTATACGACATAAAGGCGAAAGCTGACTCCAGCGACGAGATTGCTGAGAGTAATGAAGGCAATAACATATGCACAAACCTCGCATCAGTAAAAATCGTGATACACGATGTGGGAGCGATAAGCCAGACTCCGACACCCGTAAGCGTCAAGAAGGGTGGAACAGTAACCATAGAAGTCGTAGTCGATAATCATGGCAGCGAACCCGAAACTTTCGATGTTACTTGCTATTACGACAGCCAAATCGGAGTGCCGCAATCAGTAAGCCTTTTGGCCGGGCATTCCGCAACGCTGACGTTCTATTGGGACACGACGGGGATGGCGGATGGAGACTACTACATAAAAGCCGTGGCATCGACAGTCGCAGGTGAAAAACACACCGCCGACAACACCTGCACAAGCGAAGCGATCGTGCACATTTACACTCCAGCGCCAGGAGCATTGTGCGTGGACAAGGCAAAAACAGCCGTGATCAGCGGTCCAGATCCGCCTGAGGTCGGCAAAACGACTGTTTACGAGCTGACTATTACAGTCAAGAATACAGGAGGTAGCGACGTTACCGATATCTGGGTCCAAGACACAATTTCGTCAAGTGTCACCTACGTAAGCGTTGAGACTCCAAGCCATGGCACCGTAGCATATGTTGCGCCTAACATAGTATGGAACGTTGGCACTCTAGGCCCCGGAGTCAGCGCAACCCTCACCTTTAGAGTAAGCCTAACACCCACCACAGCCGGCCTAAAATACCTAAACCACAAAGAGGACCTATCAGCTTCCGGCCTAACCGATAGTACAGCCGTTTCAGACAGTGGAGACACTGATGTGACTGTGGCAGCTATATCAGTGTGCCCAGCCGTAGGCGGAGAGTGGGTCCCAATAAATAAGTTACAGCTTCTGTCTCCTTTGGTAGGCTCGGCAACTTTGATGGCAGTAATCACAACATGCTTTGTCTACGTCAAACGCAAAAAGAAACAACAAAACTAAGCGCTAATAGTACAGCGTTCCAGCGTCGTTTTAGCGTGTCACACCCAGTAGCGCGCGCTGAGTTTTCAGATTACTTAAGAAGATGGAAAATAATAAGGTATAGAGCGTAACCTATCAGAATCAAGCCGCTGGCCGCTCTGATTTTAGATCGATGTCTATAAGTGCTCCTAGCTAGCTTTGAAATTGAACCAGCAAAAATTCCAATTCCAATAAAAGGGATAACTGCGCCTACGCAAAACATCGAAAGATTGAAGAAAAGTGTTTCCGGAGACAGTAACGGCAGCATAGAAACGAAAATAGGCGCAATACAAGGGTCAAGAAAATAGAAGATGAATCCAAGAAGAAAAAGCCCAACATATGTGATACCATATTTGCCGGCTAGCTTTCTGATTAAAGGTTTCAATTGTAAAGGCATTTTTTCGGACTGAATTTTGAATGCCCCCAACAAGTAAAATCCAAAAACTCCAGCGAAAATGCACACAGCCCAAGTGAGAGAGTATTGAAGCGTAGGCATGGAGAGGAAAACTAGGCCGAAGGCGATCGCAAGAAACAAGGTAGCAGATAAAAAGCCAGTTCCAAAAGTCATGACTTTTAAAAAGCTTTCTTTAAAGAAAGGTGTACTGCCTAAAGTGTAACTCAATAGGAACGATAGTAGGATGATTAAGCATGGAGAAAAAGTCTCAAAAAAGCCAAACGAAAGAGCAAGCGTAAGCATTGCAACAAGGTTTGAAGAGGACGAACTTGTAACCTCAACAAGGCCGTCATTATAAACATTGTTTACTAAGTTAGTTTCATTCGTAACAGGTTCTGCTTCAGATCTTATGCTGTATTTTCCTTGGGTTTGGTTGGTTGTGTCCCAATAAAACATCAGCGAAAGCTCTTGATCTGGGCTTATGCTCGTAACTAACTGCGCTCCAACCAGTGATTCGTTGCAGTATGTGCTTACCTTGATGAAACTTTCATTTTCGATTCCAACATTCTTGACAGTGACAGTGATGTTTATTTTTTCCCCAATCTTAACGATAGTGTGAGATAACGTAACCTTACCTATAGCAATGTCATGAACTGAACCATACAGATATGATTCGACGACTTTTCTAACATAGGTTTCATTGGCATATCCTAGAATCACTCTTTCGCCGTTTATTATGATAGCATTCCAATCCTCAAGCCCAATACCATATTTCGAAATTTTCTCTATTCCCTCTTTTGAATAAAAGTATATTCTTTTCACTGATGCGTTAGATTTATAATCTGATTCAATAGAATCTATTAATTGGCTGTTATGCACGTAAATATCATGTTGCTCCTGCATACTGGGACATGTTACACATGGTTCGTAAGAAAGGAACTCAATGAGAACAGGTTCTGTCGAATAGCCTACCTTAATGAGAAGAAACAATAGAAGGACAAGGAGTAAAAGTCGCCTAGTGTTTGCGTTTGATATTTTCTTCTCCCCTTTTTTCTCTATAGAAGAAATATTTTTGTGCCTATTATGTATTATTCCAGCGGACGCTTTTTTGGAAGAAGAATATTACCGAAAGTTAATTGTTTTTCCTAGCTTAAGCTATCATAGTAGAAGATTGTTCCAGAAAACTTAATAGTTTTCGAGATTAGTTTTTCTAGGGGGTAAAAGTTGAATAAAGGAGTTTTCATTGTTGTTATCTTGATCTTGTCGCTTTTCTGTTTACCTTTCATCGTATCGGCGGCTAGTTACACTAATGTTACGGTTTCAGAAGCAAATAATATGATTGATTCAAATCCATCTTTAGTAGTGTTGGATGTTAGAACTCAGAGTGAATATGATTCTGGGCACATTAGAAAAGCAAAATTGATTCCAGTCTCCGAATTGGGAGGGAGACTGAATGAGCTCGACAAATCTAGCGAAATCTTGGTGTATTGCAAGTCTGGAGCAAGAAGTGCTACAGCAAGTCAAATACTAGTGGACAATGGCTTTTTGCATGTTTATAACATGCTTGGAGGCGTAACAGCATGGATAAGTGCAGGATACCCTGTTTATGTCAAATACTCTTCAATCCAGGAAGCCATAAACAACGCAAGTGAAGGAAGCGCAATATTTGTTTCTTCAGGAATATACTACGAGCATTTGGTTGTGAACAAGACAATAGGATTAGTTGGAGAAGATTCCGAAAACACCATTGTTTATGGCGATGGAACGCAAACTGTTCTGAACCTAGCCTATCACCATGCAAACGTTACAAGATTTAAGATCCAAAATGGAACCAAGGGCGTTTACATATTTAACAATGCTTACTCCTGCATCATAAATGATTGTAACATCATTAATAATCGCATTGGCGTTTTCGTACAAGATTCTGATAGTAATTTGATAAAAGGGAACATCATCTTCAACAACAGCGAAATAGGCACCAAAATATTTTCCACTTGTGATTGCACACCTGTGTGGGAGAACACAGTTACAGATAATGAACTAGTAGGCAACAGTATTGGCCTTCTCATGGTTAATTCTCAGCTAGGAATGATCTATCACAATAGCTTCATAGATAACGTGTTTCAAGCTTATGGCTCTGGAAACACCACTTGGGACAAGCCGGACAAGTGGGACAATGGCTATCCTTCTGGCGGAAACTACTGGAACGACTATACAGGTGTGGACTTGTTTAGTGGTCCTGGACAAAATCTGGCCGGAAGCGATTTGATAGGCGATACGCAATATGTTATCAACAAAGACAACAAAGATAATTATCCTTTGATGGGTCTGTGGACTAGGGAAGGGAAGGATGTCACTGTCCTTTCATCTACCGAACTCACCCTTCTCTTCCAAAAGGTAACTTCGGCAGGTATAACAACCTTCAAGAAGAATGAAACCGGCCCAAATCCACCTTCAGGTTACAAACTGGCAGAAAAATACCACCATATTAGGACTACGGCTGGCTATCACGGCAATATAAAGATCAAGATCAGTTACGAAGGCTTAAACATGACGCCAGAGGAAGAAGAAATGTCACGGTTAATGCAGTGGAATGAAACTTTACAGCAATGGGTGGATGTAACGACAAGCCGTGACACGCAGAAAAACTTGATTTTCGGGGAAACAAGCCATCTATCCATATTTGCACTATTTACGCCAACATCAATTCTGCACGAAATAGCCGTGACAAGGGTTGAACCTTCGCAAACTTTCATTGAGCAAGGTCTCTCATTGTTCATAAATGTCACTGTACAAAACATGGGGAACTTTTCCGAACTTTTCAACTTAACCTCTTATTATGACTTAAACGTCATTGAAACAAAGTCAATGTCACTAGATATGGGCGCGTCAAAAACTGTTGCTTTCGAATGGAATACAACAGGCGTGTCTTCAGGAGACTACGTGATAAGCGCTTATGCTTCGCCAGTTCCCGGTGAGACAAACATAACTGATAATACTAAAGCCGCTGATAGTTTGGTGACTGTGTCGTCTTTAGGGCATGATGTTGCTGCTGAGGAGCTTGTCATTTCCAAAACAGTTGTTGGGCGGGGATATTCTATGCTCATCAATGTGACCGCCAAGAATTTCGGAAATTTCACTGAAACTTTTAACGTTACAGTCTATGCAGACATAGGCAAAACAATAATTGGAGACGAAGTCACTGTTGGAGTGCAAGATGTTACTCTGACAATCGGAAGCTCTGCCAAGATTATCTTTCTATGGAACACAACCGGCACAGCCAAAGGCAACTACACTATTTCAGCAGAAGCAGCCACTGTGCTGGGCGAAAAAGACACAAATAATAACATTTGCGTTGATAGTTGGGTAGTTGTTGCAATGGTCGGCGACATAACTGGTTCAAACGGCTTTCCAGACAATAAAGTTGACATGAGAGATGTTGCTGCGGTGGCAAAACTGTTCGGGATCACTAATCCTAATCCAAAATATGATCCTAACTGTGACTTGACTGGTTTAATATCTGGCTTAGCTGATGGAAAAATTAACATGAAGGATGTGGCTGTCGTAGCCAAAGAGTTTGGAAAAACGGGCTCGTGAGTCTTCTTTGTATATGCTTTCGTAAATGTTATTTGTTGCTATGACAGTTAGAAAGGTAGGAGAGAGGAGTTGACGAAGCGAATAGCAAATTCTGCGCTGGCATTAATGTGGTTGTTGCTGTTGACATTTAATGTAGGAGATCAAACGCTGGTAGGGTCGGCTAATACTGGCTTTGATTCGCATGTGGTGGAGACGTCAGAAAGTTCTGGTAGCGCACCTTTGATTTATATTCTTGTTAATAGCTCAATTTATGGAGATGTGAAGTTTTACGTAGATCGTTACGTGTCTGATGTTAAGAATCTGGGGTTTAATGCTACTGTTTTGTCTTTTAGTGGAGGTAGCGATGAAGATGTTAAGGGTATCTTGGTGAATGCCTATTCGAAAGGTTTGGTTGGGTGTCTTCTCGTTGGCGACATTCCGTGGGCTTATTATGAGATGAGTAATCCAGACCCTTGGGGGGATGAGGTGTTTCCGATAGACCTTTTCTATATGGATTTGGATGGCGTTTGGATAGATAGTAATGGTAATGGAAAATATGACCAGCATACAGGTAATCGAACGCCTGAGATATGGGTAGGCAGAATTAAAGCTTCGGGTATGGCAGAGAGCGAGGTGTCTTTGATACGGAACTACTTTGACAAGAATCATGCCTACAGAACCGGAGTCTTGTCTTTGCCTAATAGAGCCTTGATCTATATCGATGATGATCACGAGTTCTACGCTGATGAGGTAGACTCCACTGTTAGCCTCGCCTTTAGCGATCGCACGCTCGTCAAAGACAAGGCAACGACGGAACCTGCAGATTATCTAAGCCGATTGACCCAGAATTGGAGTCTAGTGCATCTTGTGGTTCATGGAGAACCTGGTTGGCATCAATTCAAAATAAATGATGAGTGGGACGGGTATGTTACTTCCTCGGATATTCGGTTAACGGACCCGCACATCTTTTTTTATATTCTGGTCTCATGTTCAAATGCAAGGTATGATAAAGCGGATTATTTAGGTGGCTGGTATATATTTAGTCATACTTACGGGCTTGCTGCTGCTGGTACAACGAAAATAGGTGGCATGTGGCTTTTAACTGATTTCTACTCAAATTTAAGGCATGAAACTTTAGGGTATTCATTTCGTGAATGGTTAACACGGCACGTGGCTAATGAAGATGCAAATCCATTAGTCTGGTATGACAAAAAATGGTATTATGGAATGACAATTCTCGGAGACCCCACACTGTCTCTAACAACATCAGGCGGTTCATCAACTCTTTCAGTTTATAGTTCACCTTCTGGAGTGACATTTTCAGTTGATGGCGTATCTCATACTACTCCTTGGTCAGGCACTTATGCAGAGGGTGCTTCAGTTGGTGTGATGATGCCTGAAACCTATAATATTAGTGAAGCAACGTATCACTGGAGTCAATGGAGTGATGGAGTTAAAAGTCGGTCACGAACAGTTACCATGAATAAAGATGTGACTTTGAAAGGAATTTTTGAACTTGCGGTTCATGATGTAGCGGTCACGAATGTAACAACATCAGAATCAGTTGTAAAAAAAGGAAACCTAGTAATTATAAATACAATGGTGGAAAACCAAGGAGACTATACCGAGACATTCAATGTCACAACATACGCAGCCGCAACAATAATTCAAACAGAAACAATAACCTTAACAGCCGAAAATTCCACCACACTAACCTCAACATGGAATACTTCAAGCTTTGCTGAGGGCGACTACACCATAAGCGCTTATGCTTCGCAATTGCTAGGCGAAACAGACACAACAGACAACACTTTCATAGACGGGATAATAACAATTTCAGTCTCCACTCATGACGTTGCCATCTCAGATATCGCATGTCAAAAGGCTGTGGTTGGACAAGGCTATAGCGTACGAATAAACGTAACTGTCGAAAACCAAGGCATTGTGACAGAAACCTTCAACGTAACCATCCACGCCAACGCAACCTTGATCGAAACAAGCGAGTTAACTCTATCCAAAGGAAACTCTACCATCATCGCCTTCACATGGAACAGTACAGGCTTTGTTAAAGGCAACTATACAATAAAGGCTGTAGTGTACGTTGTTCCTGGCGAAACCGATACCGATGACAACACGTATGTTAACGGTTGGGTAATAGTTTCAATGATAGGCGACGTAACTGGTCCTGACGGTTGGCCGGATGGCGTATGTGACATGAGGGATCTTTCACTGTGTGCTAGTATTTTCGGGTCTTATCCTGGGCATCTAAGATGGAATCCGGTTGCAGACATTAATGCGGACGAAAAAGTGGACATGAAAGATGTAAGCATTGTAGCTAAGAATTTTGGAAAAACTGCATAACAACCTTGTGCACTAATATCGAAAAGAGTTCTTTGTTTGGTTATTTCTGTGATGCTTACATGAGAATTTGCGCCCCTACAAGCAAGCTTAAGCTGTTACGTCCGTGGATAAACGACAGCAATAGAATTCTGCAGATACGGCGGTGAAGAGTTAAATAGATGTTTTGAGAAAAGATTAGTTGGTGTTGATGATGAGTCTGGCTGAGAAGGTGTTTGTTTGTGTGTTTATGTTCTTGATGTTTTCTGCGTTTTTCGTTACATCGCAGGCGTTCAACGATCCGTCAACTGTGGCTACAGTTTATGTGCATCCGAAGGAATTAAAAGTCCATGTTGGCGAAGTCTTCAAAATATTCATCAATATTCGTGACGTGTCGGGTCTGCAGGCATTCGACTTCATGCTGAAGTATAACACTTCTTTCTTAGACTGCTTAGCGTTAGAGGAAGGAACTTTTCTGTCCGATGTTAATCACACTTTTGTAGCTGTGCGACAGATAAATGATACGTATGATGGGACTTGGGGGAGGGTTTGGTTGGCGGTGGCGATTTATGGACAGGGATCGGCTGACGGCAATGGGACTCTTGCAATCGTCACTTTCAAGGCAACTGAAGTGGGTGAATCCGTTTTGGACCTTTACTCTGACTGTCCTTACAGGACGGACAAGATTAAGCTTTTCACGTGTTGTAGCGAATCTATTGAAAATACAGCCTTAGACGGCCATGTTATTGACGACCCAGTCTCGCCAGCTGATCCGCTTGTTGGAGACGTGAACCACGACGGAATCGTGGACATGAAAGACATCAACATGATTGCGAATGTTTACGGAACGAAGAAAGGAGACTCCGAATACGTTTCAAGTTTAGATTTGGACCAAGACGGTGCAATAAAACTCTCCGACATGCTCATAGCCGCGCAACAATTTGGGCAGAAAGCTTGAACACACTCTGTACTCAGGCGACATAAACGCGAATGCAATGATATGCTTGACTCTAATGAGTGCTTCTTGAATTCTATTGGCTTCATTAAAAAGCCTGAGAAAGCTGGGAACCTTAAAGAGCGCATCAAGCATGTGTTTCTGTAGCAAATCTTTGTCGGATTGAATATGCACTGAACTTTCGGTTGTAGTTTTCGAATAGAAGATAATTCCGGATAACTTAAATATCTGAAGCGTAAACTTATATATTGCCTAAAAGGCAAAAGGAGAAAGGAAAGGAGACGGAAAGATGAAAAAGAGTATTCTAGCGACACTGTTAAGCCTATTAATGCTGATACCTATAGCTTCTGTTGGTGCTTTCTATTGTCCACCTCCAGGTCCAACGCCCCCAGTTCAGAAACCAACGTGGTTCATCACCATAAACGAGAAAGGCGGCGATTGCGTATGGTACAACTTCACAGAGCTGAAGGACGGCAAATGCTCGAACTTCACGGTTGAGGTGTCAATTCTCAAGGGGACAGCACCACTTGACTTGTACGGGTACGAGTTCACGCTAGACTGGTCGTACGACTACTTCGATCTTATAGATTATGACTATGAGACATATGCAAAGCAAATGTGGGGAGTAGGCAACTACTTCGTAGTGGAGCCAAGCAAGGACTACCGACATTTGCATTATTACAAGCAGGCTATATCAGCTCAGTCCCCTGCAGAGGGCTACGACGACAGCCACGTGGTTGTGAAGCTGAAGTTCCACATGAAGGAAGACGTATGCTGGTGCCATGAGTATTATAAAGAAGGCTATATTTGGGTTTGCAATGACAAGCTGTTTGACTCCTGCGGTGTAGAGATATGGGATCATTTGCATATCGATGCAAAGTGGCGATACTATGCGGTTCAACCTAAGGTATACATAATGCCAGACAGTTTTGTTAACTGTAGGGTTTACGACAAGGAAAACTGTGTAGATCCCGGAACATTCGTTTTGACTGTGTGGGTCGCAAACGTAACGAAGATGGCAAGCCTGAAATTCGATCTCTATTGGAACATGTATCACAACACACACCACGAGGACTTTTGGTCAGTGCTAATCAACTATACCAAGGTAGAAGTCAACCCAGACAAGTTTCCAGCCGCCAAATTCGCAGTAACTGTAACTTCGTTTGACGGCGTCCCACCCGAGATGGGAGTGAAAGTCAGAATCGAGAACAAAACAAAGCTGGGGTTCTGCGAACTACTCAGGGGCAACTTCTGGGCGGTGAAAATCACATTCAAGAAGCTTGACCCATGGGCCGGGCCCCCGGGGCAGGGTAGACAGCCTCCATACGAGGATAAGAAATTATGCTGGACACCTAAAAATGCATCAACAGACATATGGTTCCAATCTGGCTTCATTGATGTTTATTGTCCAGAGAAATGCTTTATAGAGTTCGGCAAGTTCTTTGGCCCGTCGGAGGATTTGAAGGGCAAATTATGCAGGGCTCTGTATGCAGGGTCCAAGTACACTCTCAAGCCGATTGCAGGAGACCTTGACGGAGACGGAGACGTAGACCTAAGAGACTTGATGATCATATGCAAGTTCTATCACGCACCATTTGCGGTTTTCCCGAACTACTACTACGACATTAACGAGGACAGTACTATCGACATAGGCGACGTAGTGGTTGTTGCCAAGAACTACGGCAAGAAATGCATAGAATAGGCTAAAAACAGAGTGCAACACGCGATCATTTCCCCTATTTTTTTATAAGTCTAAGAACAAACCAAATTTTGAAAAAAGAAAAAAGTTCGGTTGTGCATGCTTAAGTTCGAAAGGACTAGGAGACGGAAGATGCAAACTTAAGCACGCTATTACATTGTACAGTCGAAGCCTATATAAAAGGTTCCGAACCTTTACAAAACCGTTAACCGTACCTAACGAGTTAACAATTAACGAAGGATTAAGTTTAGATCCAGGGTGAAAGATTTAACTTCCTTCTCGGCGATGCTTCAAAGAATACGCCGGTATTCTCTGTTTGAATGCACAGTCACTTCTGTAGACACACAAGTTTTAATGCCGAAACTCATTTCAAACTGTCTAACTGATGAAATCACTACGACTTCCAAGTCATCTCTGACAAACAGAGGAAAGGAAAAGCCGCCGTTCTTCGAACCTAATCCGATTGTTTCAGTAAAAACCACATTTCCCCCTTCAGAAGGATACCAAACTAGGCGCCCTTTCCAATCCGGGTCCTCTCCCACTTCTTCCATAGTTTTAGAAACAGCGTCTGACACTGTGTCTTTTTCAGCAATTAAGTGTTGAAGAAAATGGATGACTGAAACGTCCGAGTGTTCTATGGAAACAGGTCCTGTCCAGCCAATGCATAGCTTTGCTCCTTTTTCAATGAAGGCTTCAGCCATGCTGGGGTTCATCAAAGTCTCACACCCCATCATAACAACAACTGCATTCTTAAAGTCACCATTCATGGCCCTGACAAAATTTGGAAATATTCCGAAATATTCCGGTGAACCTTCCTCCACCCTAACCTTCGCAAGCCCATCAGCCATAATATCGCCGAGATAAGTCGTAGAAGCTTTGGAGTCACTCCATTTTTCATTGGTGAAGAGAACAATGTCCCCGGTTTCGAGGGAAATGGCGGAGTGCGCCCTCAAAATTATAAAGCTGAAACCCCGCGAAGCAAGTCCTCTGTAAAAATCCACAGTGGCAAAACCCCCTTGGACATAAAATGTTCTTAATTCTTCCTGTTTAAAGATGGACCTTGCAGTATGCCAGAACGTCGTGTTTGGATACGTAACGCTCAACTGGTCAATGATCACCGCTTCACCTGCACCTTCATGATTCGAGACATTAGAACGTTGAAACATATAGACCAATAAGACCACAAGCAACAAAAGAAAAGCCAGCCCGTAAATTATCCACCTCACCCTTTTCTTCTTCCCTCTTATCCCATGTTTCTTCAACGTTTCAACTCCCCAACCAGACACCTGCAAACACGTTTTTCTCAGATTAGAATATTCCAACGGAAAAGTATTAACTTTACGTCGTGCTACTTTTATGCACACATTAAAAGCATGAAAATAACTACATCTGCGGATTGAAGGCATTCTCCTATTATCTTATATTTTGTTCAGTCAGCTCATAGAGCGCTTCAATCAACCGGATTTCAGGTTTCAAACAAATAGCACCCGCTGGAAGCCAACTAATAAACGCCATAGCAACAACCGTTCGGGAAGTACAGTCCAGCGTATAAGGGCTTTGACTGAATTGTTAGCACTCAGCGAACAACCCACGCAGATGCTTATGGTGATGGAATAGACAACTATGGAGCTTTTCCAATGAACCTTGGACCCAAGATAAATCAGTTTTGGTCTGCAATGGCACTTTGTAAATGCCCCCGTTGGTGATGTTTGGGTTCCAATAAACAAGTTCCAGCTACTAGCCCCATGGATCAGCTTAGCTTCATTAATAACAGTAGCCACAGTATCCATTATCTATGTTATACACAGAAAGAAACAATAAAACTAAACCCTCACTTTTTGTCGAAACGAACACCTTTAAACGCAACAGAACTTCACTTTTTTATTCTTATATTCTCACAGCGTCCTTAAGACCACAAAGCTGGAGCCTCCCACGGAAGCACACACTAATTAGCCAAAATTGGAGCGTAACACTTGTCTCCACCTTTTAGGAACGGAAACTGTCAACTGAATGTTAAGAAAAATTAGTGCATGCTCAAGTTCGAAAGGAGCAGGAGACGGAGACATGATGTCAAACTTAAGCACGCTACTACAATCATGGCTGAAGACTATATAAAAGGTTGCGAACCTTTACAAAACCGTAAACAGTGTTCAAAAAGCTAAAGATTAACAAAGCATTAAAACATAGATTTAAAGTAAAAGATTTAACTATTCGTTATGGTTCTAACAAAGATGTACTAGCGGACCGAACGTGATAAAATTGGGCAATTCAAAGTCGGAAACTGATCCCTGGAAGCTCTTACATATTTTCGAGAATAGAATGCGAGTGGAAATATTAAAGTTACTCTTGGAGTTCGAATGGAGATCCCTATCAGACATCGCCAAAAAAATGGAACACGATCTTAACTGGAAAATGACACTTCCAGCACTTCTCAAACACATGAAAGAATTAGAGAGAGCTGGAATAGTCCGACATGAATCAGGAATCTTCGCAGAAAAACCAGACGCCAGAAAAACAATGTATCTGCTAGAAGGAAAAGAAAGAGTCGAAAAAATCCTACAGCAGCTAGAACAGAATGTGAAAAACCCGTTACAGGCTGGAGTAATATTTTACGAGACAGCTGATCTGGCACGTGAAATTCAAAGAATGAGCTCCAGAATGGCTACAGAAGAAAGAAAACGCCTCGAATCTCTTCTTGCCCAATGCGAATCAGAAAAAGTTTTTCCATACCTAACAGAAGATGAGAAAAAGAAAATAAAGCTCTGGAGAATGATGTTGAGGATTCTATGAGGCCAATCGCCAAAGACTGCTTTCAGCTTACAACTTAAACGATCTAGTTATTTCCTCAATTAGCTTCACAGCATCTTCCTTTTCAGGCTTTGGGAGCTCACTCAGAAGAGAAGTAGCTATCTGATCAATACTCTTCGCGAACAGATCTCCGCGAAATCTTTGGTAAGCCAAAAAAGCCTTTTTGGAGCCTACTTCCCCATACGATTTTGAAACCTTCGGATCTTCTATCACTTTTGCAATACAAGGAATTTCCAGAAGATCTGCAAGGTCCTTCACAAATTCATCGGTGAACTTACTAGAAGTCTTAATCCTATTCAACACAAAACCCAAAGGAACAGATTTCAGGAAGTATCTTCCCAACCGAATAGTATCTATAGCGGATTCAACACATAAAACAAACTCGTCCTCAGTTAAAATGATGATAAAATATTCACACACTCCCAGCGACAAAAATGCAGCTTCGCCTAAAGGAAAGGGAACATCAATGAGCATAAAATCAGCTTCTAAACCTGAAAGTTTCCTTGCAAATTTAACCGCGTCTACATCAAAGTACTGCTGCAAGGAAACGCCTGAAGGTATTAGAAACAAACCATTGATCATTGTAGGATACACTGCCTTCTCAATTTCAACGTCTTTCGCCACAATCTCATCAAGCTTGAATCCATTGTTAGGAACATCTACCCCAAGAATCGTCTGCAAAGGACGGTTTGGATCACCCTCAATCAAAACAACCTTCTTACCTTTATCAGCTAAGGCAGCACCCACATTAGCCGTCATGAGAGACTTACCAACACCGCCTTTAGAAACAGCAAAGGTGATTGACCTCATTACGCATCCCATATGTCTAATCACTAAGAGGATAAAAATGTAGGCGGATTATTAACCAAATGGTAAATGATATACCTATCCTTCATTGCCAACTTTTTTCTCCAACTTGAGACTTTTAAGAAGTTCCTCCAAAGTTCTACTGGGTTGAACCTTAACGCCATATTTGTGTTCGAATCTTTTGATTTTCTTCTCAAGCCTTTCAGCATCTCCCTTAAAAAGTATACGCGCAATTTGAAAAGGACTGCGCCGTCTTAGCTCATTTTTATAACTTTCAATAACCTTCTTCTGTTGATGGAACATTCGATAATACCTCATACTAAATGTTAGCAGAACAGAAGCACTAAGAGTTGTTGCTAAGAAAACATACATTAAATTTCTAGCGTTAGTCAATTCACTTGTAGTAGCCTCCTGCTTCAACTTCAACTCGGTATAGGTCGCATTAAGAACGCTCAACTGACTTGTTGCCGTCTCATACTCTAATTCTAGTTCATTGAAGGAGCCTACAAGATCGTTGTATGTTACGTTCAAAGTATGATGTGATGAGTTCAAGAAGTCATACTTGTTTAGCAGATTGCTGTGGCTAGTATTAAGAGAAACAAAACTTAGTTGCAGTTCAGTGTAGTTGGATATCAGTTCAAAATGCGTTAAATTTAACTCGCTATAGCTTATCTGAAGAGAATTATAACTACTTTGCAGTTCGTTGTATTCATCCACTAATTGATGATAAGTTAAATTTAATGTCCAATAATCGCCTCCAAGCTGAGTATAGTTATATAGTAGTTCATAATATGTCGAGTTCAAGTTCTCATATTGAGACAGAAGCTGCTGGTATATTGCATTTAGAGAATTAAAGCTTGCTGTAAGGTCATAGTAAGCAAGGTTCAACTTTTGATACTCTGCCAGTATATTGTTATATCTTTCCAGCAACTGATAGTACGGTTTTGATGTAATTCTAACCGTATGATCGTTGGGTGCATACGTGAAATACAGAAAAGAATGTGTGTAATTGGATACTGAAAGCATAGTTGAATTGATCTGCTCGGTATCAACCATCACAACATAAGGCCAATTAATCAAAACTTTAGGAATCATAACTCTGCAAAAACCCACAGTACCATTTAGAACTGTAACATTAAACCTTAATATCATAGTGGCAGCATCAAATCTGAACCCAGAAACCGTAGAATTAGAAACAACAGAAACGTGATGGATTTCGTGTTCATAGACCACATCAAAATCTGAGATCATACCCATCAACGGAAAAGAGTCAGTATTATTTTCGGCAATAACAAACGGGGTATCTCCAATGCCGTCTTGATCCTTATCCACCTCCCCATAGCCACTCCAATAGTTACCCTCCATACCGTTATCCCAAGAATTCACCGAATTAACGCTAATCACCGGCTGTGTGTTATTGACGAAATTATTGTGGAAAATCATACTGCCGTTACTAACGAACATCATGATTCCCTCCCCATTGTTTGAAATCTCGCTACCCGAAAGAACATTTTCATCAGAATAAGACAAATAAAATCCGCGTGAATTATTTGACACCTTTAAGCCCAAAAGAACGTTATTGCTAGAATGATAGAAACGGATTCCATACTCGCTGTTTAAGACTTCGTTATCCAAAAGAACAGCCTCCCCGGAATCTATCAGAGAAATGCCGCGCGAATTGTTTCTTAGAATGTTGTGGCTAATCTTGACGCCCTTCGAACCCTCCACAGAAACGCCACTGTCTATTGTCACGTTTCCGCAGTTTTGCACAGTGAACCCCGCAAGGTTGACGTTGTCAACTATTACATGAATAACTGTTCCAGTATTGTTTCCGTCAACAATAGTGTTAGAGTTATTCTCACCTATCAGTGACACAGCTTTGTGCACCACCAAGTGTTCATTGTATATTCCCGCATCTACCATGATAGTATGTCCATTCAAAGTCTCATTAGCATCAATAGCTTCCTGAATCGTTGCATAATCTAACCCCGTATCAGTATTATGAACTGGCAGTCTGGTTTCCGCTGATGCTTTGAAAGCTAATGGGTTAATTGCACACAAGGACATCATAAAAACAAATACAAACGCGAAAACTATTTTCTTCAATTTCACCACACCCATCAACATATAAACACATTAGATTACGCTATATTAAGCCTTCTTTAAGTATAAGTTCGAGGAGCCGCGATTCTGCGCGCTAAATATGTTACGTAGACCTTAAGAGTTCAATAGAAGATAAATCCAGAATCCTTAAATCTCTAGAACCAGAAGTAAAAATGGGAGAAAGGAACGAGCATGAGGAGAAAACACGGATTTGCAATCCTATTAATTGTATTGTTTTTAAATTTCATTCCCTTGCAGACAGCTTTTTCAGCCACTGCTAATCTCTTTATCGATCCGTCAAAAACCACAGTTCTTTTAGGCGATACATTTTCGATAAATGTATCCGTCTCCGATGTGGCAGATTTAAAAGGGTGGGATATCAAACTTTATTATCGTTCAACCTTAAACGCCACAGATATGACCGAAGGTTCCTTTCTTAAATCCGGAGGCTCCACATTCTTCCTCATACAAGAGTTTGACTCACCCTTCAATAGCACACACAACTGCGTATGGGCAGCATGTACCCTCCTAGGAAACGGGTCCGGGGTCTATGGCAGCGGAACCTTAGTTACAGTCACTTTCAATGTGACGAGGGATGGCAACTCCACCCTGCACTTGTCCGACACAGATCTAGTGAATTCATACTTCGTTGGCATATCTCACACCACAACCGACGGTTATGTTCAGTATGTTTACACGCATAATATGGCTGTAACAAGTGTGAGCTCGAAGAAGACAAGCTTAACTTTGGTTGACGTAAACGCAACTGTGCATAACCTAGGAATAGTACCAGAATCTAACATCAATATTTCGCTATACTACGACAGCAATTCAATAGAGACAAAGACAATATCATCCTTAGAACCTTCCAAAAACACTACTCTGAATTTCCAATGGGACATTACAACGGTAGCCTCAGGCAACTACAGCATAAGCGCATATATTGAACCAGTCCCAGGCGAAACATACATGGATGACAATACCTATGTAGACGGCATGATTGAAGTAGTCCACTATCCTCCAATTGCCTATTTCGAGTACTCGCCGTTAAACCCTATAGTAGGCGAAACCGTGACCTTCAATGCTACTGGCTCAACACCAGATGGTGGAATCATAACCTTATACCTCTGGGATTTCGGCGATGGAAACAATGGGACAGGAGCAATCATAACTCATGCATACGTGCTTCGCGGAAACTACACCATGTCATTAACAATAACAGACAGTGAAGGACTAACCACCAGCGAATCCGAGGAGATCAACGTGAGGGATTATCCAACTGCCAATTTCACATACTCTCCCTTGCTGCCATTAGTTAATGAAACAATCATTTTTAATGCTTCACAATCAGAGCCCAATGGAGGAACAATAGTAAGCTACTATTGGAACTTTGGAGACGGCGAAAGCGACTCAGGTATGATAACAAACCATGTCTTTTCAACCCAAGGAACATTTAATGTAACGCTAACTGTAACGGACAGCGAAGGGCTGTCAGACTTTATATGGCAGCTAGTCCGTGTAGAAGTAGTGCACGACGTAGCAGTCACTAGTGTGACTATTTCACCTAACATGACGTACGTTGGAAGAACCGTAAACATTACAGTTATGGTCAACAACTTTGGAGAAGCGACAGAAACCTTCAATGTGAAAGCCTACTACAACAACAGTACGATCGAAACGAAAAACGTGACATTAGGTGTCGGGGAAAACGCCACTTTAATTTTCAGTTGGCGCACGGAAGGAACAATTCCTTGGCACAGCTACACGATAAAGGCTGAAGCAAGCCCCGTCCCATATGAGAGAGAGACAACCAACAATGTATATATCGCCGGTGAAGTGAAAATGCTGTTCATTGGTGATTTAAACAATGATGGAAAAGTTGATATGAAGGACATAGCAATCGTAGCCAAAGCTTTCGGATCCATTGTTGGGTATCCAAGATGGAACCCTGCGGCTGATTTAAACAATGATGGAAAAGTTGATATGAAGGACGTAGCAACCATAGCTAAAGCCTTTGGAAGATACACTTAGACGAAATATTCAAATGTCGCAAAAATAGTAGAATTATGGTGAGATCCATGATCAAAAAACATTTGCAGTATACGTTAACCATCTTCATAATCACTTTATCTTTGCTGGTGGCTACAAAACCCTACAGACTGAGCACTGTCCAAGCCACTACAGTAGCAACAATTTACGTGAATCCTCCACAAATTGAAGATCTGACCATAGACGATACATTCAGTGTAAACATAACTGTAGCCAACGTCACTGAACTAGCTGGCTGGGCAATAAACCTTTACTACAATCCAAAAGTCGTGAATGCTAGTTCATATGAAGAAGGCCCTTTCCTGAAAGACGTCCGAAGCACATTAGGCATTTGGGTGTTTGACTGGAACGACAATTACAACGCAACTCACGGACACATAGAACTAGCGTGTTTCATGGTAGGTACAGGACCCGGAGCAAACGGAACCGGAACTCTTGCCACTCTAACTTTCAAAATCAAGGGCTTAGGCTATTCTCCTTTAAGTTTACCAGTGGACGAAACAGACCTAGAAGACTCAACCAGTCCCCCTCAACCAATTCCGCACACTACTAAAGACGGATTGGTTGACACGCGAATTCATAACATAGCCATAACTGCGGTTACACCATCGAAAACTACGGTAGCAAAAGGAGCCTCCGTATCCATCTATGTAACCGTGCAAAACGCAGGAAACTTCACAGAAAACTTCAACCTCACAGCCTACTGCAACACTACCGTAATCGCAACTCAAACCGTAACATTAACAGACGGAGCATCCACAACCAAAACCTTCACTTGGAACACCGCAGGCTTCGCCATAGGCAACTACACAATAAAGTCCATAGCAGATCAGGTGCCCGGCGAAACTCAAACAGGAGATAACATTAAAGATGATGGTATCGTAAGTGTTATACTTCCAAAAATAAAGATAACCAAAATCGCACCATACAAAACCATAGTATGTCAAGGATACACGGTGAAAATCAACGTCACCACCCTAAACGAGGGAGACAGCCCCCAAACCTTCAGCCTCACAACCTACTACAGTGGCAACGAAATCGAAACAAAAACCATAACACAAACCCCTGGAACACAAACCACAACATTCACATGGAACACCACAGGAGTAACTAAATACGTAAGCTACATCATAAGCGCAGAGACAGCAGAAAGCTCCCTAACCGACGGCACCATCATTGTTGTATACCCAGGCGATGTCAATGTGGACAAAAAGGTCGACATGAAAGACATAGCCTTCATCGCCAAAGCCTTCGGCTCCAAACTAGGAGAACCCCTCTACAACCCCATCTACGACATCAACGGCGACGGAAAAATCGACATGAAAGACATAGCCATAGCAGCCAAAAACTTCGGCCACACAGAACCATAACCTCCTCTTTTTGCCACACGCAAAAACAACCTTCAAGCCTAAGCAAAGTTTTGAAATAAAAATGAAACAACCATTCACTCCATCATTAAACTACTTATCAAATAGAAGATAATTCCGGAATCTTTAAGTTCTAAAACACACAATTTTATTTTGCTAAAGGAGAAGGGAGAAAAGATAATGAAAAATAAACTATTCGCGATTTCCATACTTCTAACGCTTTTCATAAGCGCACTCGGAATAGCCCTCACAATCCCAGAAATTGCTGAAGCCCAAACAGGAAAACCACTACTCAGAGTTGAACCAAGCGAATACCGTGCCAAATGCCCGTGCGAAACTTTCGACATAAACGTAACCATCAACAATTTAGACGCAAGCTTAAAAGCGGTTTCAGTTCAATTCAGACTCGGCTACAACAAAACACTTTTAAATGTCATAAACGTAGCCGAAGGACCATTCATGAAGGATTCTAAATGGAACCTCTATGGCACCTACTTCATATACTACCCAGAAGATGACGGAGTCTTTGGTCCACACGTAATTGTCGGCGTCTTGCTCCTCCCAAATCCCGCCACAGGTAAGTATGACCAGAAACAGTTCCCTGAAGGAAACGGAATAGTAGCCACCATAACATTCCATGTCCAAGACATCGTTGGTGCTGATTGTGCCCTTCGTCTCATCGATGATAAAGAAACAATTATTCTTGACTGGGATATGAAAGAAATCCCACGCGATTTGGAAGACGGCCACTATTACAGTCCGTGCCCCTCACTGAAGGTCGAACCAAGCATATACCAAGCCAGCAGCTACGGCGAAATCTTCGACATAAACGTGACAATCAACGATATATGCCCCGTCTGGAAGGCTGTCATTGTCCAGTTCAGACTAGGCTTCGATGCCGCGCTCCTAGAGTTTGTGTCAATCGTCGAAGGAGACTTCCTGAAGGGATTTGCACCATATGGCACCTACTTCGTAAACTTCACGGAAACCGACGGAGTTTACGGCCCACATGTAGTCTGCGGAATCATGATAAATCCAAATGCAACTGGCGGATGGAACCCACCATTCCCTGAGGGAAGCGGAACACTGGCCACCATAACCTTCAAAGTCAAAACCATAGACCGCCCTAGCAAATGCGCCTTTCACTTCATCGACGATAAAGAAACATTCATTCTGAGAGCCCCAGATTTAAAGACACTTCCACGCAGACTAATAGATGGTCAATTCTACATGTGTCCTTCGTTTAAGGTCGAACCAAGCATATACCAAGCAACCAGCCTTGGCGAAATCTTCAACGTAAACGTAACAATCAACAATCTACACGCCAATTGGAGGGTTGCAATGGCGCAGTTCAGACTAGGCTTCGATGCTACGCTCCTAGAGTTCGTCGGATGCGCTGAAGGCCCATTCATGGAGGGATTCGCTCCTTACGATACCTTCTTTTGGTCTGGGTATGAACCCGACGGGTTTTTGGGCCCGCATGTGCTCTGCGGAATCATGATAAATCCGAACGAAACCGGTGTATGGAACCCACCGTTCCCTGAGGGAAGCGGAACGATAGCCACCATAACATTCAAAGCCATAAAAGTACCCGTTTGGGGTGCCACCTATGTGCCCCCTGTAAGTTGTTCATTACACTTCATCGACGATGCCGAGACATTCATCCTAAACGACAACTTAGAAGTACTTGAACGCAAGACGGAAGACGGCGAATATTACGCGCGCAAAATCATTCCTCGTGCCACCATCGCTGTCGAACCAAGCGAATACCTTGCTCACGCCATAAACGAAACCTTCAGCATAAAAATTACAATGAACGACCTAGTTGTCGACTGGAAAATGGTCGCCGTGCAGTTCAGACTCGGCTACAACAAAACACTCCTAGAGGTAGTAGATGTAACTGAAGGGCCTTTCATGAAGGATCCTAGATGGGCTCTCAACGGCACTTACTTCATAAGCATCGTTGAGGTCGACCCGATTTTCGGACCTAACGTGCTTGTTGGAGTACTCTTAAATCCGCACCACTCATATCCAATGCTGCCCACGTGGATCAAATTCCCTGAGGGAGACGGAACTTTGGCAACCATCACGTTCAAAGCCGTATACCAAGAAAGAGGTGTAGGAATCCCACCACTATGCGACGATCTCACATTACGGGAAACCATGATGATCGACGAAACTGTTGTGACGGAACTGCCACACAACGTGGAGCCTTCTTATAGCCGATACTGCATAGCCCCAGCATATCTCTTCGACCTGAACGGTGACAATAAAGTAGACATGAAGGACATAGGACTTGTTGCACGGGCCTTCGGAACAGTTCCAGGACATGCGCGATGGAACCCAATATGCGACGTAACTGGGCCACTAGGCGTTCCGGACGGGAAAGTTGACATGAGAGACGTATCCGCAGTTGCTCGCCAGTTCGGATGGACTGTCTAGCCCATAAACAACCCCCCCTTTTTTATTTAAACCTTTACTGATCTGTAAATTGGTTTAGCTTTAATTCTTCAGAGAAACTATGCGCATGCACGAGCTGCACGTAGAACCAAAAATCTCTCTGTGCAGCCGCTATATGCTTTATGTCTCTTGCAGTTATATTTCTCACCTCGTAATACCACTTAAAGCCGTCCGATTCAGCTAAAATATAGAAGACATTTACAGACGACTTAAATATGACACAAAGAAAACTATTAGTTGAGGGAGAAAGGAACAACTTGCACAGCAGAAGATTAGCCTTTATTGTAATTTTGCTTGTTTTGTTCAGCATGATAGTGCTATGGTCACCGTTCGCACGCGCTAGTATAGTTACTCCGATGTTTTTCATGCTGATTCCGTTATCATTTCTGTTTATTTCTAAGTTCAAGAAGATAGGAAAGAAGCTACGCTTAAAAAGCAAGTTTTCAATGCTTCTTTTGTTAACGATTGTTTTACTCGTCACAGTTTCAATCGCAAGGCTTTTCTCTGGAACAATGTTTCAAATAAGACCAGTACATGCATGGTGGGACAACAATTGGGACTACTGCCGAAAAATCACAATCGATAGTAGTAAAGTGGATGAAGCGTTAACAAATTTTCCAGTGTTGGTTTATTTAAACTCTTCAAGGATAAACTGGACCAACGTTCAAGACGATTTAGACGATTTGAGGTTCATAGCAGACGACAACTCAACTGTATTGAAATATGAAATAGAAAATTATACTGTGAACAACGATGCATGGTTATGGGTTAAGATTCCGTCTGCTTCTAACACTTCTGACACTAGTTTCTTGATGTATTACGGCAACAACGCTTGTAGCAGTGGAGAAGACGCAGAGAATGTGTGGGATTCAAACTACGTAATGGTTCAACACATGAATGATAATACTACATCATCGATTTTAGATAGCACATCAAATAACAATGATGGCACAAAGAAAGGAGCAGGAGAACCAACAGCAACAACAAGTGGAAAGATAGATGATGCTCAATATTTTGATGGGACAGATGATTATATCGCTCTGGGTTCACCTGCCTCCCTACAAATTACTAATGGTACGCTTATGGCTTGGGTTAAAACAACTAACGCAGGGGGTTCATATAGAGATATCTTGGATTATCCGCAAAGTTACGGCTTATGGACTAATGAAAATATATTTGGAGTTTACGATTGGGCGGGTGGTGGATGGAAAAGCAGTGGTGTTTCTATCAATGACGGTAATTGGCATCAAGTTGTATTTGTGAAACAGTATAATATCGCCAGTGGTTCGTTTTTCTATGTAGATGGGGTTCAAGTAGGTAGTGCTATTACCTATGCCTCAAATAGTTATACTAGTAATTTGAAGATAGGTGTAGAATCAAGTGGGCTTGGTGAAGCATTCAATGGAACAATTGACGAAGTCCGTATTTCAAACGCATCAAGAAGCGGTGCTTGGATTAAAGCCTCATACTATTCAGGAAAAGATGAATTGTTAACGTTTGGGTCAGAAGAACTTGGTAACACCGCTCCAACAAACGACCAGTTAACACTTGACTTGACTGGTGCAAGCTACAAAGGAACGAAGACACTTTTAGCAGGGAAGCAGGATTACAAGTTTGTGCATTTATGCACGGATGCTAATGGTGTCACAGACATAACCTATGCCGAGATTCGGCTGGACTGTAATGGTAAAAACGTGATTTTAAGAGCCACTAGAGGTTCTGGCGATACATGGACGTTCAGCGAGCAAAGCGACCCGTCCAACTACGTCACCCTCAACACAGGCGGTTCTTCGCACTCAACAAACGGAAACCAGAAGACCTTCAACTATCTTGTCACTATAAACTGGGCTTGGGGAGACTCTGCCGAAACCGTAGCGGTTCAAGCCTACGTGATTGATTCGCAAAGCGCGAGTGATACTGACAATTATGCAAGCGTCTTCGGTGTTGAGGCTCACCTCACTTCCTTTTCATTGGCAGTTAATGATTATCGTTGTAACCCCTCGCAGACTTTGACCATGAGCGGTTACTGGTACTACGATGGAACTTCAATAGCACCGCCAGACGGCAACTACAATGTTGTAGTCAAACTTTCAGGTGTGCAGAAAGGAAGCACAGACACGACTTTGGTTTCTGGGGCTTTCAGCATTAGCGATGTCACCGCAGAATCTTCCATTTCAAGCTACTCTTACACGGTTGAAGCGACATACATGAGTGGAGCAGGCTCATTTTCAGCTGTCATAGTGGATAGGATTAAGGTTTCATCCTATACAGTTTCAGACAGTAGAGCCAACATTAACGATAGTGTAAATATTGATGCTACCCTAGTCTATGAATATAGTAGCACGGCAGTAACTACTGGAACTATCACGATTAACACTTATTCAGCGTCACATCAAGGTTCTGGCGTTTATAGAATTACTCGCACCAGCTCAAGCGTTACAAGTGTTACATACAACACAGTAGCAGGTTCAGAGTCAACACACGATTTAAACACGGTTAATCAAAATAGTCAATCTACAACAGTGATATGGGATAATATAGTGGTTTCAGGCAAAGGAGTTACAGTTGGTAGAACAAATATTAATAGCTATCAGCAATATTGGTTTACACTAAGAAGTCAATATGACTCAGCAGTAGTTTCTTCTGGAACTGTAACACTTAACGGTTCACTCTCCGCTAGTTGGATTTCAGCCCGTAGTCGATGGGAATACAATACAACCAAATCTTCAGCTCAAGCTCAAGCCTTATATGCCGCATCAGTCAATTGGGACACTTACGGGATTACAAGTCTGTCCAGCCAAACCAGCAATAGCACAAGTATTGTTTGGGACAACATTGTTGTTTCTGGTAAAGGCGTGACATCAACTCGGTTGAACATTAATTCTTATGCTCAGTATTGGTTTACTCTCCGTTCTCAATATGATGGAACTCCAGTGCAGGTTGGAACAGTTTCTTTAAACGGTTCTGTTTCAGCATCATACATTTCAGCTAGAACTCGTTGGGAATATAACGTTACGAAATCTACGGTTCAGAAGATGTCGCTTTACGTGGCTTCGGTAAGCTGGTCTATGTATGATATAACAAGTCTTTCAAGTCAAACAGCTAACTATACTACAATAATATGGGACAGAATAAGAATAGATACATTAGGAGTTGTATCTGGAAGAATTAACGTAAACACTCAGGGAACGTACTACGCAACAGCAAGTTTAGAGTATGATAGTCATGCGTTAGGTTCTGGAGATAGTCTAACATTAAGTAGTCACATCTTTACTTGGAACGTTGGGAATAGCAGATTCGAGAATAATACGACAATGGCAACTGTAACTTCAGTTACAATAAACAGTTTTACAAGTGGCAACGAAGCTACGTATGGTATTACTGCAGGAAATGTAAACGCTAAAACAACCTCGATAATATGGGATAGATTAACTGTCAACTATAAGGCAGTAGATAATAGCAGAAGAAACATAAACACTGCAGGAGCAATTAGATTTAAACTTAGGTCAGAGTATGATAGCGCTTTTGTGACTAGCGGTAGTGTAAGCATAAATGGAACAGGTGCAACATGGGACGCTGGAAATAGTTGGTGGTACATAAGTTACACGCTTAATGCAATAAATATCAGATATTTTGCCGTTAGTGCAGCGAACTGGAATACTTATGGTATAACTGCATTAAATTCTGGAGTTGCGACTAATACTACGTCCATAATTTGGGATAGGATACGAATAGACACACTAAGCAAAACAGACACAGATGGAAGAGTAAACGTCAATAGCCAAGGAACATTTTACGCTACTGCAAGTCTAGAATATGATGGTCACGCTTTAGGTTCTGGCGATAGTTTAACTTTAAGTGACTGTGTTTTTACTTGGGTTAGTGCAAGAAGTCGTTTTGAATACAATGTCACAAAATCATCGGTTCAAGCCTTAATAGTCAACACATTCACTTCTGGAAATGAGGCAACCTATGGCATAATAGTGGGCAACATTAACTCTCAAACAGGAACAATAATTTGGGATAGAGTTGTGGTAACAATTTCAGCCGATTCGACAGGTCCAGACGCAGGGCAAACTGTAAACTTCACGGTTACAGCGGTTTACGATTATGATGACGCTTCAGTTACATCTTGGACGGTTAACATTTATCGTAACGGCACACATTTTGCAACTGGAAACTTTACAGACAAAAGTGATTCCGAAGTTAAATATCTATACACTACAGAAAACGTCACAGACAACATATATGACTTAACAGCTTTTACAAGTAACACCGTAACAGTCGTTTGGGGTAACCTATTCATTGAAGTAAACGAAATAAATATTCAAGATAGTAGAATAAACATTGGGACTCAAGCTACAGTTTATTACCATTGCAGATTCAGTAGTAATCAAAGCAGTTGCACGACTGGAACATTATATGTTAATGGTACAAGCTTTACTATCAACAGCACAGGCTGGGCAACAGTCACCTTCACTTTCAGCGAGGTAGATAAGAAAGCATTAGTTGTTACCGCTATAGATGTAAACGGAGAAACAGATTTTCAACAAGGTCCATCAAATCCAGAGATAATTTGGGATAGAGTAAATGTGACAATAAGTGCTGATGGAACGTACGTTATCCTAAAAACAAAGGTTAATTTCACTATTACTGCAATTTATGAATTTGATTCGAATTCTGTAACGAGCTGGATAGTAAACATTTGTCGAAATTCAACGTATTTTGCAACAGGAAACTTTACTGATACACAAACATCACCTTCAGTCTATGAATATACGATTGAAAACATAACTGAAGGTACCTACGGATTAACAGTTTTTCAGTCAAACATGGTAACGGTCGAATGGTATAATAGTCCTCCGGTTGCTTCCTTCAATTATTCTCCTGAATTTCCGATCGCTGGTAACACTGTTACTTTCAACGCCTCAAAGAGCTACGACGCTGATGGCACGATCAATGTTTATAAGTGGAATTTCAGCGATGGGACTCCAATTGAATCTTCTCCTGCACCAACAATAATGCATGTATTCGGAACGAGAGGAAACTACACAGTAACGTTAGCATTAGTCGACGATAAAGGCGCTGAAAACAAAACCGAGGCAACAATAACTATAATAGCTAATCCAACCGCTGACTTCACCTATTCGCCAACATACCCAATCACTGGTGAAACTGTCACTTTTAATGCTTCAGCTTCAGCACCAAACGGCGGAACAATCATTAGCTATTTCTGGAACTTCAGCGACGGAACAACCGCTAACGTGTCGTCTGCTATAACAACGCACGCTTACCTGTCCTTTGGAAATTACACGGTAGCATTGACCGTAAAGGATAGCGAAGGATTAACGAATTCCCGCTCTAAAATTATAACAGTAATAGATTATCCGTCTGCCAACTTTACCTATTCGCCAGCATATCCGATTGCTCGAGAAACTGTCACTTTTAATGCTTCAGCCTCAAAACCTAACGGCGGCACAATTATCAGCTATTTCTGGGATTTTGGTGATGCAACAAACTCGACCGGACTTGTCACAGGTCACATATATCACGCCTTTGGAACTTACGTGGTAACTCTTAAAGTCGTTGATAGCGAACAACTAGCCAACAGCACGTCTCAATTAATAAATGTAAGGCAGCATCCAACCGCCAACTTCACGTACTCTCCTCTGCTTCCAGTAGTGGGCCAAACTGTTACCTTTAACGCCTCATTATCAGAGCCCAATGGCGGCACAATAATAACCTACACTTGGAATTTCGGCGATGCTCAAACAGGAACGGGCATGATAATTAACCACACCTATTCAACCTACAGAACTTATAACGTAACACTAACAGTCACTGACAGCGAAGGACTTTCTAACACTTTTGCACAAATTGTCAGAATAATAATCCAACCTACCGCCGACTTCATGTATGCTCCAACCTACCCGGTCTTTAACCAATCCGTTCTCTTTGATGCTTCAATTTCTTACGATCCCGACGGGATAATCATGACCTACACTTGGAGTTTCGGGGACGGAAACGTAACAACAGTTAGCGGTTCCTCAATACGGCACGCGTTCGAAAACGCAACCACATATGATGTCACCTTAACAGTGACAGACAATGACGGCTTAACCAACACAATAACAAAACGCATAACCGTATACACCACAGTTGTTTTAGTACATGATGTTGCAATAACTAGCATTGAGCCTAAGTCTTCATGGGTGTACCAAGGAAAAACACTTAACATCACGGTTACAGTTACCAATGAAGGAACCGATCTTGAAACATTTAACGTGAGTCTCTACTACGATAACACAAAAATAAGAACGCATACCGTTATCAACCTGTTTCCAGGCAAGAACTTAACGCTAACATTCGCTTGGAACACAACAAACCTTTATCCAGCTCAGTATAACATCTCCGCTGTAGCAACCATACTACCAGAAGAAACTGACACCGCTGACAACACACTAGTTTACGGAACAATAAGCGTATTATGGATGGGAGACATAAACCATGACGGCAAAGTTGACATGCGGGACATAGCGAGAATAGCAAGAGGCTTCGGCTCCCATAGCGGCGAACCACGCTACGATCCAAACTGCGATCTAAACAATGACGGCAAAATCGACATGCGCGACATCGCGCCCGCCGCGAAGAACTTCGGAAAGCCCTAATATCCATTTTTATGTTAATGAAACGAAAAATTAGTTTGTTGACCTTGGACGTATGATAAGAATGAGGATGAAAAATTCAACAGTGTGCAATTTATATTGTAATCACATCTTTCTCTATTCAAATTTAAACTTTTTATCTTCCTCTGTAGTTTTGAAACAAGTTATTACTTGTCTCCTCCTCAGTCTCATCAGAGCAGCATCTAAACTTTAGAACCAAACTCGTAAATCACTGTCTAAACTTTACTATCATATGCTTAAACAATCGTTAGGAACATTAAGAAATGTTAGGTAGCATAATAATTAGAGCGCGCTAAATCTTGAATCATTTTTGAGAAACATGATTGAACACTTTGTAACAGGCTTTTTTTAAGATGCTGTCGTCATGGCCATAGAATATTTTTTCACAAATAATAAGTATAAGTTGCTTGTACACATTTTACTGGCAGTTTAATGAAAATTAGAACAAATACATTTTGCATAATTATGCTAACGATAATTCTGATGAGCACTTTGAGCGTAGCTTTCGATTTGAAATTGGTAGGAGCTGAGACAGGTGAAAAGAAGGGTTTTGACGCTTTTCTGAAAGAAACAAATGAGGTTGCACCATCGAGCAAGAACGATATAGCCAGCCCTGTAGAGACATCTGATGATCCTTGGTACAACATATTCCAGAAAAATCAAGGTATGGGAACGACTGGAGGACGCTCTTACAATACTTTCCCAAATTCAGAGGACAAAGGCGAAGTGAATAAGACCAAAGGATGGGACGATTTCGCGTTTTTTGACGGCAACTTGACAAGTATAATAGTTGGCATCGACAACAAAGAGCCCAACGGTTATCTTCAACTAGAGAAATTAGTCTCCCAATATAATGGCAAAATCATTAACACAGTCGCGACCGAAGGCAAAATCATTGCTGCGGTTGTCGGGTTTTCAATTCACTCCGTGTCCGCTTTCATGCAAAATGCGCGTGCCGCCGAATTTACAAGCTACATCGAACCGAATATGAAGTTTCAGATAAACCTCGTCCCAAACGACCCTTACTGGAGTTATCAATGGGCCCCGGCAAAGATACGGGCGGACTGGGCCTGGAACACCACATTAGGCGACCCCTCAATTCGTGTTGCTGTTGTTGACACGGGAATCGACTATAATCATGAAGACTTAGCCGCCAACTATGTTCCGTTAGGCTACGATTGGGTAAACGATGATGCATACCCTATGGATGACAACGGCCATGGGACCCACTGCGCAGGCATAATCGCAGCCACAATTAACAACAGCATCGGCATAGCCGGTTTAGCCCGAGTTCGAATCATGGCAGAAAAAGCCCTAGATCAATATGGAGAGGGATATGCAGATTGGCTCGCCAACGCCATCATCCATGCCACAGATCAAGGTGCAAACATCATCAGCATGAGCTGGGGAGACTACTCGCAGAGCGAACTCATCCATGAAGCCATACAATACGCGTACAATGCTGGCGTCCTACTGGTTGCCGCTGCAGGAAACGAGAACACGGACTTAAAGTTGTATCCTGCGGCTTACGACGAGGTCATCGCTGTCACGGCGACTAACATGTACGATGAAAGACCGGGGTGGTCAAATTTTGGAGATTGGGTGGAGTTAGCCGCACCAGGCGTGAGCATTTATTCAACGGTTCCTGGGGGATACGACCATGCAAGCGGCACATCAATGGCTGCCCCACACGTTGCTGGCGTGGCTGCATTAGCTTGGAGCCAGTTTCAAAACGTAACCCGTGATTGGCTTCGGCTTTGGCTGCGATACACTGTTGACGACATAGGGGATCCAGGTTTCGACATTTATTATGGATATGGAAGAATAAACGCGAGAAAGGCCGTTGAAGAAACTCTGCCTGAACATGAACTTATTATCATTGGATGGAAGACTCCTCCATACGTGAAGCCAGGTAATTCGGGAATTATAAATGCGACTATATTCAATTTTGGAAAAAACGATGAAAGCGATATGGAGGTACAACTCCTAACGAACGGCACATTGGTTGACTCTGCGTCCATAAGCTTTCTTGCAAGTGGCACCTCAACAACGGTGAGTTGTTCATGGAGTCCAACAGTCGCAGGGTTATACAACCTTACTTTGTACGTGGTGCCTGTGCCCGGCGAAACAAGCCTAGAAAACAATGTGCTCTGGAAATACATTTACGTTGGATTTCCGGTGAAAGCTGTTGTTTTGCATTCTGCCGGAAACATTCAGGGCAGCATCATCACCAATTGGCAAGTGCTAAACAGTGAATGGCATTGTTTCGGCGCCGCCATGGTCTACATTGACTATACAACATTAAACAAGGATAACCTCACCTATGAAGACATCACCACTACCGAAGCAGACGTGTTAATTATTTCATGTGCGTACGATCCATACGCGGGCTGGCAGTTCACAGACTCTGAAATTGAAGCAATAAAGCGATATGTTCTTGAGGGGCACGGGTTAATAGCCACGGCTGGAACCCTTTATAACTGGGTTCCAAACAACAACAAGCTAGCACCATTATTTGGACTAAACGAAACCACCATGTGGACATCCACAGGAACAGATCTTCTGCATTTGGTGAACGCAACTCATCCTATATTCACTAATGTTCCAAACCCGCTGGTGTTTCCACAGGTCGGAACCGCGCTTCCCTACGACGGCCGGTGGGACTCAAACGAGTTGTGGGACGGCAAGTATCTTGCACTCGGGCATTATCAGGAAAGCGCGATAGTCATGTGCAGAGGCCTAGTTTACATTTCTCCATGGCTTGAAGTCATACCGCCGTACTATCACCATCACCTGCAACTACTCTACAACGCAATAACATGGTCCACTTACCAGAAACCTGAACATGAGCTCGTAGTATCCCTTGAGTGTCCCGCATATCTTGAACCCGCTGAATCAGCATTGCTAAATGCGACTGTCGTCAACAGGGGTTTAAACAACGAAACAAATGTGGCCTTGTTCTTATACATCGATGGCTTGGAGGTCAACTCTACAACGGTGCCCAAACTGGTCGTAGACTCTTCGTACACGATAGAATACCTATGGACTCCAGTTATTGAGAAGACATACAATGTGACATCGTTTGCGCCGCCATTACCAGATGAGGAAATTACGTTCAATAATGTGGAATCATCCATAGTCAACGTCCGAATATGTCTTGGAGAAATCCTTTACGATGAATCTCATGACAATAGGAACTTCTTAGATCCGACCGACCCAATTAACCACGGTGACGCTTGGGGCTACACCACATGGGCTAAGATTGTGACGGAAGCTGGATACAGAATTACCAAGTGGCTTCCCGGCGACGGAGAGCTAACTCTGCCTATTCTGTCGCACTACGATATCCTTGTAATATCCATGGCTAGGGAAAGCTTCACTGTCTCAGAGATTTCTGCAATACAGACTTGGGTTCATTTAGGAGGAAGCCTGTTCCTTGTAGGTGAGGCAGACAACTATGCCGGTGACCCTGCGAGGTTCAACCCCGTGATAACAGAGTTTGGAATGGAGTTTGACCTTTACGGTGAAATCTACGAACATGTCATATCCGACTTGGCTGTTCACCCGATAACCAGAGGGCTCTCTCAGTATGAGGTAGCCTACTGCGGCGTGCTGATTCTGTCTCCACCCGCTCAGTGGCTAGGAAGGAATGGCACAGGAAGAGTTACATTAGCATGCTCTGAATATGGATCAGGACGAGTCGTCGTAGCGGCCGACACCAACACTTTCGCGGACAACTACGGGTTCCAAGACCCGCTGAGCCCTATTTACGAGCACTCAAAAACATTATCGCTTAACATATTAGACTGGCTTCTTCCACAAGAACACGACCTCGCTGTATCTCTGGATGCACCAAGTTTTCTTGCGCTTGGCACCTCGTTGCTGCTGAATGCAACTGTCACCAATCGGGGATTAAACAACGAGACGGATGTGGAGCTATTCTTGATGG
>CAZADP010000002.1:0-12482 GCA_964483905.1 uncultured Candidatus Bathyarchaeia archaeon
ACCCGCGATTCACGAATCTTCGCAACTACTGCCTCCTTATAGAGTTTAAGAAACCTCCAGTCGGCGAAGTTTTGAAACACTTAAAACGTATATGCGAACGTGAAGGAATTCAAGCTGAAGAAACCGCAGTCAAGTTTATTGCTCAACGCTCAGAGGGTGATGTTCGTTCCGCGGTGAATGACCTTCAAGCTCTGGCACAAGGAAAGAGAAGGCTAACTTACGAGGACGTGTCATGGCTTGGCTACCGTGATAGGCAAGACACTATTTTCAATGTGTTAAGGATGATATTATACGGAAGGACTTGCGTCAGCGCAAAACGCGCAGCGGACATGGCTGATGTGGACATTGATATGCTTTTTGAATGGATATACGAAAATGTTCCAGCACATCTGACTGACCCACATGACCTAGCCATGGCCATGGATGCACTCTCAATGGCAGACGTTTATCGCGGCAGGATCCGCTCCACTCAAGACTGGAGCTTCACACGCTACGTAATTGACTATATGACCGCAGGAGTGGCGATGGCCAGGCAAAACACCAGAGTTCATGGTTGGATACCGTTTAAGTTCCCAGGGCGCATACAAATGTTATCGAGATCGAAGGCTGAACGGGCAATGCAGTTAAACATAGGACTCAAGATCAAGCGAAAATGCCACATCTCAGCTATCAGAGCCTCAAAAGAAATTCTCCCATATCTACGAATTATCTTCAAAAATAATGAGGCGATGGCTGCTGGACTTGCAAAATGGCTTGATTTAGACGAGGAAATGGTTGAGTATCTTGTCGGAAGTGAAGAAAAAGCGAAGACTATAACTAAATCGCCTAGTTAAATGCGTTACCCAATTTAGTGAATCTTGCTTCCTTCCGCAATGTCCTTTTCAGGTTGTAGAACTATAACGTTGCCTTTATTGTCTTCGGCGGCTAATATCATGCATTGAGATTCTACGCCCATGAGTTTTCGGCGTTGAAGGTTTAGGATAAAGGCACACTTCTTGCCAGCAAGTTCTTCCGGTTTGTACCACTGTAAAAGTCCGGCAACCGCTTGCCTTTTCTCTGTCCCAAAATCAACAATCATTCTTATGAGATTTCGTGAACCTGGAATCTGATTTGTCTCTATTATCTTTCCAACACGTAAGTCCAACTTTTGAAATTCGTCAAATGATATTTCCATCTTTGGCAGTCACCATTTTACAATTTTCATGCACTAACTACTATTAACTGTTATTGTGTTTTTCGCTTCTGTTTTATCCTTTCGACTGTTTTTGTTACTCCTTCCCAGCCTTCGACAGCTTTCGAGTGAACTATTTCGAAAGCCTCCTTCGAGGTTAATCTGGGCAGTTCTTCACCAACAGCCTTTCTCGTAAGATGGGTTGCTGCACTTAAGATTTCACCGTTCAGTCGTGAATCTGTTAAGTCCGCTAAATGACAAATCAAAGCTTCAATCGTATGGGGCCTGATTGGGCCATAGTATCCGTGATGGGCAGACACCACATGAACTAACCCTATTGGAAAGCCTCTTCGAACGAGTTCTGAAATTACAATGGATAAGTGATCTAAGTAGTCAGCCAAACCTGTTGGACTGTAGCTTCCGTTTTCATTCACAGCGTAAGTGGCGGGCTTGAAAATGTCATGCAACAAAACACCCGCTATAACAAGGTCGCGATTCACTTTTCCATGGTAAACCTTTTCCACAGAGTTACACATTGCCAATGCGAGGTTTGCTGTTGAAACAACATGCTCGATATAACCGCCCGGGTAGCAATGGTGATGTGACAACCCGGCTGGCGAAACATCAAGTTGTAAACCGGAATATTTTTTTCCGTTTATTTCAAATGTTGGATCTTCCAGCAGCTCAATAACCTTTTTTCGAAGGCTCTCCTCACGAATCTTGTCGGCCAACACTCTGAGTTTAGGATTGAGCAAATTTGGCTTCACTCCTCACTTAGCGGTTGTCTTTTCTCCCTATTTGCCTTTTCTGAAAATTATTGTGGACTATGACCCAGCCCAAAGAACAATTCTAATCGGATTAAAAGTAAAGTGCTTTCCACAATTGAGAGAGAAACTTTCTAGAAAACTATAAATTGAAGGGCGAATCATGACCAGGCACTATTATCTTTGGTTTGAAGCTTTCAATCCTATCCATCATTTTGAATATTTGCTCTTTATTTGGTTCCCATTCGGGTAGCCTTCTCTCTAGGAAATGTTCTTTTGCCATTATTGTATCACCTGCTATAGCAACTAGTCCTTGTGGAGTATTAGCCATCACGGTGACGCTGCCCGGCGTGTGTCCAGGAGTTTCAATTATCGAAACGTCATCTGTTACCTGAGTGTTGCCTTTTATTTCTCTAACTTCCATGGGTGCAATGTAGGCTCGCATTATCTCGGTAAGATTGCGAGACTTTATTTCATTCTTATGAATTAAGAGAGGTTTTCCGCGAAAGATGAAGTTGCTACCAACATGGTCGCTATGCAAATGCGTGTTGACAACACAACTAACATCTTCAACCCTCAATTTAAGCTGAGCAAGCCTAGCTTTCAGCGCGCCCGAACCGCCTATCTGAGGAGAACCTGGGTCAACAATTAAAATGGAATTTCCATTCTTAATAAGCGAAGTCGTACATGACCCAACTATGGACCAGCAATTACCAAAAGTTTTATCGTGTGCTGTTATGTTATCAAAAAACGCCGCTTCTGCAAAAGCATTCTTAGATGATATTAGAACAGCATTACCTTCGTAAAACATGACTCTATATTCAAACGGATAAAAAAGAACATGAAATTCTGCCATACGACATTCCCCCTTCTTATCTTCTCCCATTTAGAATAAAACAATTTTTATGTCCGGACCGTTGTCTAGTGTATTAACCGCTATTGTTCTAGACCAGGATATTTAGTATCCAGAAGCTCTAATATTCCTTGAACTGTTTTTTCGCTTAATCCTTTAACAGAAAATAGGTCCCTTTTCGGCGCTTGAAAGCCACTCCTAACACTCCCAAACTTTCTGAGTAGGAATTCGGCTCTTTCAGGACCTATTTTTGGTAAACTTTGCACCGTCAATAGTTGCCTTTGCTTCATCGTGTAAGTCTTAGGCTTGTGTTTCACAGTTATTTTCCTTTTCTGTTCTTGTTGCAGTTTTTCGGCCAAGTTGCGAAGAAACATGGCTGTGTTTCGCTCATTTGGAGTAAATATCAGGGAAATGTGATGATCAGCCATAATTTTTGTGATAGCGCCCCAAAACACCATGGGATTGCGGATAGACTTCAAAGCCCGAACTAAGTCGCCTTCAACCAATAGAAATGGGTTCTCATAGGCTTCAACTAGCCTTTCAACCTGCTCAAAAGTCTGCCATCGAATATCGAGCGGAAGAAGTCACGCAGTTCCTTTCTTTCAACTGCATAATCTTGTGAAACCACAAAGTCAGCAGGGGATAAAGTCTTTTCAACAACTTCACACCCGAGTTCAACTAGTGATTTTTTGACATCTAAACTTTCGCGAGTGTCTGCAAATATTAGAGGTTTGAAAGTCTTAGACACATTAAGCACCTAAGATGTCAATGATTTGTGTTGTACTTAAATTTGAAGTGCCTCGGTGAAATTGTGAATGATAAGCTTCTTTTATTGCAGAAGCTCTTTCTTGGAATAGAGTGGTTGATTTGGAATTCTATGTAGGTACTTCGGGCTGGTTTTACTTATGGAACGAGAAAAGAAATTTTGATTGGTATGTTGTGAATTCAGGCTTGAATGCTGTTGAGTTGAACGCAAGTTTTTATCGTTTTCCCTACCCCAGCATGGTCAGATCGTGGGCCAAGAAGGGTAAAGGTTTGAGATGGTCGGTTAAGGTTAACCGTTTAATAACGCATACTTTAAAGTTCAGCGATAGGGCATTGCAGTCATGGGTGAAGTTTCACGATCTTTTCACACCCTTAAAATCAAATATAGATTTTTTCTTGTTTCAACTACCACCATCTATAACGCCAAAATCCGTCTGCACGATAGAAGATTTCTTTGAGAAAACCCAACTTGAAGAAAAATTCGCACTTGAAGTCAGAAACTCCAAATGGTTCGACAAGCAATTTATAAATTGGGCTTCTAGGTTGAGACTAACTTGGGTGAGTGTTGATTCCCCAGACTTTCCTCTTGACGTATTCAACACAAATGGCTTAGTCTATGAGAGGATGCATGGAAGAACCGAGTGGTATGCCCATCTCTATAGCGATGAAGAATTAGAGGAGGTGGCACGGAAGATCACCAACCGCAAGCCAAGAAAGGCTTATGTCTTTTTTAACAACGACCATGCAATGCTCATGAATTCAAGAAAAATGCTAAAAATATTAAAAGGGGTTAAACAAAACGATCGCTGAAGAGTTGCCTTTGACAGCAAAGCGACATTCTGCTAAAACCTAAACTTTCAGGCCTCAAAAGCCTTGCTAGCTACTGAGGTAAGATTGGCTTTTCTTTTTTCTTCTGTTGCGATCTTGTGAGCTTTGAATATCGGTTCAGGAATACGGTTGTCGCGTGCACAATGCTTAACAATTTTGATGGCTGTTTCCAATGAAACCATATGTCCGACACTAACATAAACAGGTTTGCATCCACGGCTCGTTGTAACCGCTGCACCGACAACTTCGCCATTATGCACCAGAGGAATGATGCCCTCCTCGACTTTAACATCTCCAACTTCGCCGAGCAACCTGCTTTTAGCTACACCTATGGTTGGCTTGCCTATCATGATACCTAGATGACTTGCAAACCCACAACGATAGGGATGAGCAAAGCCGTGCCCATCGACAAGGAAAACATCAGGCTGCAGACGTAGTTTTCTAATGCAAAGAATTGCCGGTGGGACCTCTCTGAAGGAAAGTAAAGTTGGGACATATGGAAAACGAGTTCTACAGAAAGCTATTTGAGATTCCACGAGTTCCAGAGAATCGTAATCCAAAACTGTTACTGCCCCGATAGATCTTTCTTTAGCATAGGCCACATCGACACCGCCAGCAAAACGAATTCTCTTGGGAAGCTGGTCTTCCAAAACAATTTTTTGGGACAATCGCAACTGTGTTTTGTGAGCTTTTTCAACTGAGAACATGGGTTTTACGGTGATTGCGCCCATGGGCTCAGCTTTTTTCTTTTGCGTATCGTTCGAATCTTTTCAAATGTTTCTCTAACGTGTTTCTCCGCATTTCCTGTGTTATGTCTCCACGCGTGGCTTCAATGATTTTTCTGGCGATGTCGCACTTTCTTCTAAGGCCTGGAACCAGCATGTAAGCTTCATCCATAGCCATGAGTTCAATGTAGATTTCATCCATTGTCTGCAAGCATCTTTCTCCTTTTTTTATTTCTCCCTCGCGTAAAGCATCTAAGGTTAAGCGTCTGTATTCCCCTATAACGTCAGCTAATCCGAGTACGTAGTCCACTGAAGGCACATTGACTTCCTTTGGTGTCAGAAATCTTGATTCTTCGATCAGCTTTAGGAAGATGTTGGCTTCCGCATATTCTTGAAGTGCAATGTTGAACATGCCGGTGTAGATGAACTCGGGATATTTGGCTGATAGATCACTAAGCTTTGAAATAATTTGGTTCGCTTTTTCGATGAACTTTCTTGCTTCCTTCAACTTTTTCTGGTGAGTCATAAGTATTGCTTGCTTGGAGAGACTTGTTGCTTTTCGCATGCCTTTCTGAGCGTTTTCTCGCACTTTTTCCTTTTCTTTAAGTTCGTTTCTTATTTCTTTTAGGACAATCTTTAACGAGGGCATGGAACTGGCACCATTTTCAACTTAGGATAGAAGATGGAGAAGTTGTATTTTATTGTATCCTAAAGAAAAAAAAGATGAAGGATTATGTGGTTCTGGGTTGCTACTAAGTTGCTGGCTGCTCCGGTTCTTTCCATGTCTCTATGAGCAGTTTATGGTCTCCGCCAGGCTTGAAGGTTACTTTCACGAATATGGAGTCTGATCCCTTGAATGGAAACATACTATCTTCAGCCAAGTCCTTTGGTAGGTAAATCAGGTATTTGCCGTCTTTCCTTCTGAACAAGCGTCCTCTTCCTTCGCTAACCATGCGTCACTACCTCAATTAAATTTATGGTTTAAGATTTCGTTATTAGAAAAGCTATTTAAGCTTTGTTCTCACACAATTCACAAAAAACCAATAGTACGTGTAAATGCCAATAGAGTTTGAATCATTTGCAAGAAATACTAATTGTTACCAAATCGAAGGGGCTTTTCAAGTTTGCTTAACAATGCAACTCGGCTCTCTGGTGATTCATCAACTATGCGATATCCAGTTTCGTGGGCTAACTGTGTTGCAAACTCACGCAGTTCCCCATGATTAGGCATATTTTCATAACTCAAACGAAGCCTGGAGAATCCAACGTGCATATAGGCTTTGGGTTCAACATACAGCGGATTAGCCTTCTCAATTAGTTTGGCATATTCCTCTATATTTTTCATGTTGAAACCGTGCACTGACGTTATTCGAACCACAGTTGGACATTGGAAGCTAGACAAAAGCGCTAAAGTTTCGTTCAATCTTTCCCAAGCTTTCGGAATTTGGGGACGGCAAACATGCTTAAATGTTTCTTCGTTTGGTGCACAGACGGAAATGTAAAGCTGTGTTGGCTCTTCGCTTAGTTTAGCTAGTTCTGAGGGCATGGTTCCATTAGACACGAGAAATGTGGTGAACCGTCTTCTGTGGAAGGCTTGAATTAATTCTCCTATGGGTTTGTAGAGTGTTGGCTCGCCGGTCAGGCTTATGGCTGCATGCTTTGGAGTTATGGATTCTTTGAATTTTTGCTTGTTTGCTTGTGGGTTGCCCTTGTATCCACTTAAGATTTTAAGGTGTGCTTTGATGCTTCCTTCTACGATCGCTTCTGGAGAGTCCCATGTTGGCAGTTTCATTTCGTCCCATGTGATTTGAAGGTCGCCGCTCTGGGCTCTCCAGCAAAATAGACATTGCTGAGTACAGTAAAAGAGGGCCGGTGTCATCTGGATGCATTGATGTGTTTTTATTCCGTAAAACTTCTGCTTGTAACATGGTCTGTTATGGACTAGGGTTTCATAGAGCCATCTGCATCGTTTGACAGCGGAATGTCTGCCGACAAGATGATACTTCTGTCTTTTCAGCACTTCCGTGAGCGATGGCGAGACCAATGCCTCCAAGACATTTCCCTTCTTGCTTAATTGATTTTCTGAAACATAGGAGTGAAATGTTTTATAAAAGCAGTTTCGTTTTTGGAAAGAGTCCCTAACACTTCCTTAGGCTTATTGAATCCACTCCTGGTGTCGTTTCTATTTCTCAAAGCAGTATTCGATTTTTTGGAATTCATTACACAGTTTGGCGACATCCTTTCTGATATTATCTGGCTTTTCTCCGTCGAGAACAGTTCTGTTGATCAGTTCAGCTATTTTCAGCATTTCTTGCTCTTTCATTCCGCGTCTCGTGACTTCGCATGTGCCAAGCCTAATAACACAATCAGAGATTATGTTTGCTCGTTGGAGCTTTTCGGCTACGGCTCTGCTCTGATCATCGCTGCCGTAATCTAGTATGACCTGGTGCGACTGGGTAAACCCTAGGTGCTGACAGGTTACCGGAAAACCGTATTCATGCAAGGCTTTGGCTAGAGTTTGTGAGTTGAGAATCACCTGTTTTGCGTAGGTTTTGCCGAATTTTTTCGCTTCGGCTAAGGCCAGAGTTAAGGCTGCAATTCGATTCCAGTGGGCGTTGTCAACGAAGGTGGGGTAGATTTTCTCTTTGACGATTTCTCCGTGTTTTTTGTCGGCTAGGATTATTCCTCCTTGAGGGCCGAAAAATGTTTTATGGGTGGAACCGAATAATGCATGTGCGCCTTCTTTCAGCGGGTTTTGAAATTCTTCGCCTGCAATTAGTCCCATAACATGTGAACCGTCAAATCCAATGCATGCGCCGTTTTCAAGGGCTGTATCGGCTAATTCCTTAACTGGATGCGGAAAAGTGATGTGGCTTGCGCCAAAAATCACGATCCTAGGCTTAGCATGGTTTATGGCTTCTTTGGCTCCTTCAACTTTTATGTTCCTGTCGTTTTTGGAGAACGGGAAAGGTACTACTTTGAGATTGAGTAGGCCTGCTAGCCCTTCCTTCCACATTCCAGGATATCCGCCGTCTTCCGGAGAAATGCACATAAGCGTATCGTTGGGCTGTGCGAAGCTAGCCATGAAAATTAGGTCGGCGATGTGTCCAGACAGCGGACGCAGGTCTGCAGTTTCTGTTTTGAAAACTTCTTTTGCAAGTTCTTCGCCATACTGTTCGATTTCATCGATAACGTTTGTGCCCATGTAGAAGTGATCCCTCGCGGTGTAGCGGTGTCCAAGATCTGAAGAGAGAAGGTTTCGAACAGCTGGACTCATGACGTTCTCGGACGGAATGAGATTTAAGCATTGTTTTGCGCGCCACTGTTCATGCTTCTCAACCAGACTTAAGATGTCGCTAATCATTGTCTAACCCTTCAAAGTTTAGGCAATATTACTCTGTTACACATTTAAGTCGTTTCTTGCTAAAGCTTGCCCTTCACTGTTGTTTAAGGCGGCGAAGTTTCCCGTAACTCGCTATTATCACTTGCAGAATTTGAGAATCTAGTAGTATAGTTATGACTTTGTTTTGTTTGCGCGTGGGCTAAGTATTTTTACTTTGTTGTACTTTTGCTGTTTGGGATGCAAGATGCCTTATCGTGTAATTTTGACTGTTAAAGGGTCCAGGGGAAATTGCCGACACTATAAGGTTGGAGATAAAATTACTTACGAAGAGCCGGAGATTGTTAAAGAAAAGAGTGATGGGCTGGGCATTTATGCTCTCTTGGCTTTGGCTCCTTATCTCACTGCTCTTTGTAGAGATACGCCAGAAGAAGACTGGATAAACTACAAGGAAACGATTCAGTGTCCAGACGCGGATAGACCGGTTATCTTCAAAGTGAAGAGGGAACGTCTCTGAAGAAACTTCAAGATGAGACAACAGCACCTCAACCCTTTTTCCTTCCAGCTCAAGAATTGGGCGCGCGATTATACACTTCATTGCTTCAGTTTTTGTGATCACGTTAGAATCTTCAGGTTAAGCTTTCGCAGTGATTGTTTTCTTCTGTAGACTATGACTGCCAACAGTGTTGCCACTACGAATACTGGCAGAATAAGGGATGATGTAAACTCTGGTACGACAAGACCTTCTAGTAATAAGATGATTTCTTTATTTCCTGTCATGTTAACCATTGTGCTACTTAAGTAGGCTTCGTACTTTGCTTCGACAGTGTAGTTCTTGATGGGGTATTCTCCGCTAGTGTTCATCATCTTTTCCACTAATTTTAGCCTTGTCCAACCATTTTCACCTGTCAATTTTGACTCGGCCACAGTTGCGTTTGGATAAGTAGCAGTCACATTTGCGAGTGGGACATCTTGACTGATTGAGTCTACCACATGGATGTAGAGATACCAACTAACATAAATCTCAGATTGATCGTAGATTTTGTAATTGTTGATTGTTGAGTTGGTGAGCCATATCCTAGAATCCTCATATGAATATACCCCATCAGCCGTTGAGTTGTAGATATATGTGCGGGAAATGTCGAAGTTTGTCACTGTAGAGGTTAATGAGGAGTCGTAAATTGAGACAACTGCAAAATCATATGAGGAAATGTCTTTCAGCGCAGAGTTAGTTATTGTTGCGTTTGAAAATTGCCTCAAGTAGAAAATCCAACCGTTAACTTGGGTATCCGTTAATACGATGTTTGAAGCCTTACCATCGGGTGCCACTGCAAGTGAGCAGTTTAGTCTGAAGTTCCAATAATTAAAGAAGCCCGGTTCAAGTCCAGTAATGGAGAAGTTTGCAGAGTAAGTGCGTGGCGCAACATGGTAGTTAAAAATAGAGCTTGATACATTAACACTGTATCCTCCCTCAGCATGTAGGCTTCCAAGTGTGCAGTTGAAGACATTAACGTTCGAATCATCATAAGTACCGAGATCAAAAGGCAGGACCGAATTTGACAAGTTAAGATTAGAGTTACCTCCAATACCCATACGGTACATTGTTGAATATTCTATTGAAGCAGTAGAAAATTCATAGGTGTTTAATGCAACTTTCGAAGCTTCGAGTTTGTTTATTGATGCTGAACTGTTACCGTAAAAGTGCACATAGATATTATAATTGTTTGCGGTTATCGTTGTGTTTTCTACCAGAAGTCGTGGGTTGCCGTTACTTGGATTGCGAAAAGTCATGTTGAACTGATAACCTCTCGCCTGTGTAAAGTTTAATATTGCATTCCTCAAAATCAGAGTAGCATTTTCCTCAACAATTATGCTTCCGTTAATGTCAAACCTATCTTCAATGATTGTCACATTGTTTCCAGTTAGGATTAAGTCTCCTTGGTGTAACAAGGAAGAAGCTTTGGTAGTTGGAACAATTCCTTGTTGGAAAAAAGTAAGAGTAACGAGTAAAAAGGAAACGAGCATGCAAGATACAGGTCTTCTCATGGCGCATCACTAGTCTAGAGTCTTACATTTGGCATATCTGATGTTTAGCTTTATGCTTTATGGAAGAATCTTCGATTGGGTTTAGCGCGCAGACATTGAGACATAGATTAGAAACACAAAATTATTAGGAGTGTATTATCGAATAGTATAGGAGCACCTGCATTGTCAACGAACTCGAACAAAACTAAGCGAAAGATTAGAGGCCTTCGCAATTTTTTGATTGGCTTGGGCCTAGTCTCTATGGTGAGCACTAGGGGAAGGGCCTTTGTGTATGAATGGACAAGGATGAGACAACGAAGAGCGGAAGAAGAGGAGAAGAAAAGAAAGAAAGCGTCAGAAAGAATGGATAGACTAATGAGAAAGAGGAAGAAGTAGTAAGCACTATGTCTTGAGCATCTTATAGCATACGGACAATTTTGAATTCGCCCAGTTCTATGACATGTTACTATAAAGGACTGGCATAAATCAAGTTTCAGTGAAAATTGAGGATGCGGAGCTGATGGGAAAGCAGCTGCGCAGAAGATCTGCAGATTTTACAGGGAAAAAGATGTCAGGGCAGTATTGGACAAAATATGGAGTGCGCCATCTAAAACACACAAAACCCAGTTGGAAGACTTGCTTCAAATCAAAATGTTTTCGATTTTAAGAAAGCATTGTTCTGCTGAGCCTGCCATTCTCATAATCCAGAGTTTTTCTTTTTGTGGGTTGTGATCGCTATCAGTGTTGCTATTATGAACAGCTGTAGCAGAATACATGTAGCGAACTCCGGGACTATTGGAGCACCATAATCAACCCATGAAGGATCGGAAGGAGAAGTAGCAAGTAGAGCATCATTATGGTACGATGAGTAATCCTGAGACAATGTCCCAATGCCTTCATCAAAACGCCAGTATCCTAATAGTTCGGAAGAGTTGAGCTCAGAATCATCTAGTATTCTGTCGCGTGACTGATCAATCTCGAGAGAAGAACGACAAACGTTCCAATATCGCACTTCGTCTATCAACCCTCCGAAAGTCCATTGAGCAAACCATTCAGACTGAGGTTTGCCAATCTTCATGTTTGTGAAGGTGAAATTTATGGTTCCTAAATCGGGACCATGATTCCAATCGAGAGTTCCGTTTACATAAACTTTTAAGTTTAGGTCTGGAAGATCTGGATCGTAGACAATAGCAATATGATGCCACGAGGTTTCCCATGACTGTCTACCTCCGCTAATGGCTGTCATTATGTCCCTATGCTTGATTCCGACTATTAATTCTCCCCATTTATAATCAAATTCCACCGTCCATCCATCGCCGCAAGAAACTATTGATCCATAATGATGCCCATACACCTGATCACTACCATTTCGGATCGCATGTTTCGGCTTCATCCAAAATTCTATTGTAAACTTGGAAACATTGTAGGAATCCAAGGCATTACACGCTATATGGTCGTCCACTCCATCAAAGCTAAGGCAATGATTCTCTGGATAGTTCCATGAAGTAATTGCATTAACATTTTTAGGAAGCATAATTGATATTATGAAAACGCAGAACAGCGATACAAACGTAGCTTTCTTTTTCATAATCATTTCACCTATTGTGTCATTATCAGATTTTTATGATTTGCGGAAGAATTCTGGGCTGAATTCCGAGTCTCCTTCTTTTCTTTCGATTTTTTTCTTAGTCACTGTTAATATAAGAAATTTTCAAAAGGAAGAATAACCTTAAACTCTAATTCAGGAAACATACTTCATGATTAGGCCAATATTGCAATTAGGAAATGAGAATCTTAGGAAAAAATCTTCACCTATTAGAGACTTTAACAGTGAAGGCTTAGAAAACCTCGCTGAAGATTTGTATGACACTCTTCAGGATGCAAAAACAAGATTTGGGTATGGTCGTGGTATTGCAGCGCCGCAGATAGGTGAGTTGAAGAGAGTTGTTTTCGTTGATATGCAAGGTTTTGAGTCAGTGTTGATAAACCCGAGAATTGTGTGGATGTCCGA
>CAZADP010000002.1:12582-26118 GCA_964483905.1 uncultured Candidatus Bathyarchaeia archaeon
GTTGAATATGTTGATCTGGAAGGAAAAAGACAAGTGATTGAAGCAGAAGACAAATTGTCTGAACTTCTGCAACATGAAATAGACCATCTAAATGGCATTCTTGCTACAGATCGAATGAAGGATAAAAAGAAAATAATGATGCGCTCAGAATGGGAGAAAACTCACCAATAATAGACCGCATTTAGATTTTTGGATTTTCGACTTTATAATTAAGTTAGGATTCTAACTTTATTAGGTTCCAGATTTCCTTCTTTTATTTAGAAACTTACAAAATTAGAAAAGATAGGCTAGTGTATGCGTGAGCACCTAGAACAGGATTTGAAGGTCAAAGTCAGCAAGTACATGAGCTATCTTCTTAGACATAATCCTGAAAACTTGAAGATTGATAGACATGGTTTTGTTTATCTAGACGAACTTATAGAGAAGCTAAATGAACGGTTTGAGATAGACAAAAAATTCATTTCTGAAGTAGTTGAAAAAAGCGACAGAAAACGATTTGAAATTGCAGGATATAAGATTCGAGCATTGTATGGTCATACAATACCTGTAAAACTGGAATTGGAAGAAGATAAGGTTTCTAAAGTGTTTTATCACGGGACAACACCTGATGCAGCTTCTAAAATTCTGAAGGAGGGCCTCAAACCAATGAAAAGAAGACGGGTTCACTTGTCTCCTACAATGGAAATAGCGATGGAAGTGGGATTGAGAAAAGCTAGGAACCCAATTATCTTAGAGATAGATGCTGAAGTAGCTAGAAAAAATGGCTTGAAGTTTTACAAGGCAACTGACAAAGTCTATGTATCCAACACCATACTACCTAGATACATAAAAATATCACGCGCAAATCAATTTGAGATTTTATAAACATGTTCTTAAACGCGAATGCCTTGGTTTGGTCTTCTCACCCATAAGCACAGATAGGCGCTGAGATTATACTAGGCAACATATTTGAAATGGTAGAGTTACCTATATATCGGTAAATCAATCAATCTATGAGCCTTACCGATATATCGCGGATGAATACCATGAAAACTAAGTTTCGATTTTGAACTATTTCAACTTGAAATACTCGCTAAAGGTATGGAATGTCATTTGGTCCTTCACAATGTTGGGATCAACGAGTCTTTCCAGCAACTCTCTTAACAGCTCTTCGCTTATGTGTAATCCTTTTCGATGACCTTCGCCAATTTTGTATCCCTATACATCAAGTCGCATACTCAATCACGACCCCACTTTACACTAAAAACAAAAAAAGAGGGGAGATGAGCGAAACCCTCGGCAAAATAGTATAAATTACACTCTAGAGTTTGGTAGCCCGGGAGAGATTTGAACCGTCCGCACATTAGAGGTGTCCCCCTGCAATTTTTTGGAGATCAAGATGAAGCACTTTTCCTCGAAAAGGTTATAATCAGTGGCTAAATCAGGAAAGGCTTGTGAAACATATGAGCCAAGAGCTTAGATTCGGAATCATCACAGTTCAGAATTGCCCGTGGAAGAAGGAGGTTGAACGCTGGCAATTCATCGAAGCGCTGGGGTTTGATAGCGTGTGGGTCGCAGACCACTTTGTTGATCCTTATGAGCCAAACTCTCCTTGGTTCGAGGGTTGGACGCTTCTGGCGGCCCTAGCCAGCCAGACAAATCGTATCAGGATCGGCACGTTGGTTACCTCAATTCCCCTGCGTAATCCAGCTATGTTGGCGCGTCAGGCACTCACAGTCGACCACATCTCGAATGGTCGGTTGGAACTCGGGCTTGGCGCCGGAGTTTCCTGGGACCCTGTCTATTCAATGATCGGAATTGATAATTGGCCACCACATGAACGGGCAGCCCGATTTCGCGAAGTGGTAGAGATCGTCGATCAGTGCCTCCGCAATAGAGTCACAAGCTATGAAGGGCAATATTATCAACTTAAGGACGCGGTGATGACGCCCCCACCCATCCAGCAGCCGCGACCCCCAATCACGATTGGAGCAGTGGGACCACTTATGCTAAAGCTCGCGGCACGCTATGCCGATACATGGAACTCTGTCCCCGGAGAATGGCACACATCACCAGATAAGATGCTAGAGCATACCGGTCGACGAAACAAGCTACTTGATGGTTACTGCGAAGAAATTGGCCGCGACCCTCAGACTCTTCGGCGATCCTTGTTGGTATTCGGATCTGAGGCAGAAACCGTCTTCAGCTCAATAGATTCCTTTAAGGAAGTTGTCAAGCGTTACCGTAATGCAGGAATATCTGAGTTCATACTTTACTATCCCTATAAGGATGAACAGATCCCGGTTTTCGAGCAGATAGCCAAAAGGGTCATTCCGAAGCTGCGGACGACGCAAGGCCGCGACTAATAATAGAGAAATGGTCACTTATACACATGAATATCTGCTTCCGCGCACGCATAAAAACGCTTGAGCCGGAAATGCGTGATAGGACTTGGGAACTGGTGATACTGTTTTTGCGCAGGTGCATTTGACATGTGATGAACCCGAAGGCTCTGGCTGGCAGGAAAATCGAGTTGCTCACTACTTCTCAGTCTTGTAGAAAGAAACAAATGTGTGATGACAGATTTCATGACAAGCTTATTATCGTCAACTTCCTACTTTAATACATGAAAATCTTACTTAGACCAAGACCTCCATATGATTTTGAATTACACCTAAGATCTTTTTCTTTCAACAAACCTCAACCAGAGGTATACGAAAATGGAGTGTGGAAAAGGGCGTTAAGACTTGACTCTGGGAAGGTACTACCAATCAGAGTAAAATCTATTGGCATAATCAAAAAGCCAAAGTTGGAAGTAACGATTCTTAAAAGAATAAGTGACCGCGAGAAAAAGGAAGTAAGAACTAAACTCTCGTGGATATTCAACACGAGAATGAACCTTGAAAAACTCTATGATTTCATGGATACTGATCCAATCTTACAAGAAGTGAAACAAAAACTCAACGGTTTAAGAGCGTTCAATTATTCTACAGTTTTCGAAGGACTAATAAAATCCATAATCCAACAACAGATTTCTCTTATAGGATCTATGCACATAACTAATCGATTAATCGAAAGGTTTGGCGACAGAGTAAAAATTGGCAAAGAAGTCTATTACGAGTTCCCATCTCCCGAATCCTTGGCCAAAGCAAGTTTAGCAGATCTGAAAAAGTGCGGACTAAGCGGACAAAAATCGAGTTATATCAAAGAAATTTCCCAAAGAATAGTTCGGAATAAAACTGACTTGGAAAGGTGGAAGAGTTTGTCAAGTCAAGAAATCATAGATAAACTCATGAAATTCAAAGGAGTGGGAAGATGGACGGCAGAACTGACGGTCGTGACCAGCACCGGAAAAGAAGCATTTCCTGCAGATGATTTAGGAGCCAGAAGAGCAGTATCAAAGCTCTACTTTAAGGGAAAGCCGGTAAGTGGAGAGAAACTAAGAAAATTCTCAAATAAATGGGGTAAATTTAGAGGCGCCATAGCCTATTATTTAATCTGTGCAGAACGTTTAAAAATGCTAAAGTGATCTTTGCCCAAAAGTTTAACTATATACAGAAGTGTTATACGAAAACTATTGTTGCAACAATTTTTTCCTGCTTTATTGCAACAAATGAGTCAGTCATTAATTATAATGTACACTAGACTCACGGCGATACTACACAGTATAGTAAAGGCTTCGGACGCCCTAAGCAAGAAGGAAGTTGTTAAGCTTCAGGAAACGAAAATAAATGGTAAAGTTTAAAATGTTGCCAGTAGTAGAAGTGGTTACAATCTTAAGTACGAAACGTGAGGGAAAACATCTGATGAAGCTCATGCCAAGAAAAATTAAACCCTTGACATTTTTGCTACTCACTCTGACACTCGCCGTAACAAGTCTGTCACTTTTAACCCAAGCAAATGCTGAAACAAAAATAATCACCATAACCCCACAAGAAGGTAACGTCGGAACAACACTTCAATTGACCGCGAACATAAGCACCACAGACGGGCAATACAGGATAATGTTTGACGAAAATGAAGTCTTAAGTGGAAACGCAACAGGCAACAATGTAACCGCATCATTCAGTATTCCTTATGCACCAGAAGGCGCTCACAACGTAACAATAATGGATATGACCAAAGCTGAAAATGACACAAAAACCTTCACAGTATTAACCTCGTACTCCTTCATACCCATCACACCAGAATCCCCAACCCAAGTCCAAGAAGGAGGAAACGTCACAATTTCCATAAATTTGACGGGTGGGACGTCAAACTATATTTACCCCAATGTCATGGTTCAAATTCCGTACGGAAACCAAACATATGAAGCTTCAAGAAACATTACCACAACCTCCACAGGAGACTTTTACGACAATCTAACCTACCCAAACGAGTTTTCAAGCGGTGCCAACACCAACTTTACAGGTGAATATAGGGTACTATTCAACGCAACAGTCGTAAATCAATTCTTCATAGGGTTAACAAACTCCAGCAAATATCATAGGAGCGACCTCGTAAACATCAAAGCGGTTGACTACTATCCGCCTAACGATAATGTCACCCTCACCGTAAAATTTGGAGACAAAACAGTTGATTCTATAAATTCGAATGCGACAGACGGCGTCATTAACGCAAACTGGCCCATTCCACTAAATGCAACCGTTGGAACCTATACGCTTATCGTGACACCGGTTCCAACATCCAAACAACAAGCCAACGACACCCAAACCTTCGACGTTCCAGGCTTCAAAACAGAAATCTTCACCCGCAACATCGCCAACAAAACCGTACCCAATATTCTTGTCAAGGCATACGACATTTCCGCAAATACCTATTACGATACCACAAGCGGCGCCGATGGAACGGCATTTCCAATGCTTGATATGGGCAACTACAGCTGCGAAGCATTTTACAAAGACGTGAGAGTAGGCGAAATGAACTTCACAATCACCAAAGAAGAGGAGATCAATTTTACATGCCAACTTACAACCATAAACATAAACGTGATAGACTCACAAAACGTCAACATTCCAAAAGTTTCCATAAGCTTGAGCTATAATTACACCAAGAATTTAGGTGGGAAGGAAAATAGAACAGGCATAGATTATGGCGAAACAGACATTGCGGGAATACTTCAACTTCACTCCTTGCTTCCAAATGTAACCTACATGATAAATGCTTCACGCTACGGACAGGTTTTTAATCAAGGCAATGACACACTTGACAATTTACCGCCGATGCCCTACTTCGATGCCACGATATTTTGTCCAACAAGAATATTACAAGTTAAAGTTATGGACGCGCAGAATCAATCTATTGTAAACGTTAACGTGGAGGCCCAAGAATTAATGGGTGGTTTGCATTACAGTAAACCTACAGATATCAATGGGGCAGTCGTTCTAGACTGTACTTTCGGAAGATATTTTGTCAAGGTCTATACAAGCGAAATACTGCTAAACGAGACCACGGTAGATTTGTTCCAAGACCAAAACATATCTATAATCTGCAAACGTTATGGCTTAAATGTTTCAATTAAGGTCGTCGACTATTTTGGGCAACCAATTTCAAACGCGAATGTGACACTGGAACGAGAAGGTCTGGGATTTCAATCAACTCTGACCCAAGCCGACGGCACAGTCACATTCAGCAATGTTATTGGCGGAAACCTACGGATAGCCGTTTACTCACCCAGTCAAACTCAGCCCTGCGTGTCAAATACATTCATCATTGAGAATTCAGCCTCGATTCAATTTAAAATAGATAAATACGTTGTGTTAGCAGGCCTGCTTATCGAAACAAGCCAACTGGCGACGACAGTTATAATTGTTTTAACTGTCATTCTAATTGTTTCGATGGAGGTTTACAGAAGGAAACGATTTACACAAAAGAAAAGTTCAGAGTAGACCAACAAGAAGGAGTTTTGAGGAAAAAAGTTTATATCAAGTCATGTGAAACATATTTGTCAGGAGTAGAGCAGCAAAAGCGTTTTGTCGATAGAATAGCCAAAGGTTGTGCATGCATTGGCTCAGGAAAAAATCTGTTCTCCAACATGTCAATCCTTCAAATGTGCTAAAAACGCTACCGTCTACCGACGGGATGGCGTTTGGTGCAGATGGACAGAAGAAATGTGTAACGTTGCGAACTGTACATACGCCATTTGCGTAAAAAGGCGGTTGCTTCCAAAGGGAGTCTGTGGAGAAACCATAAAAAGGAAAACTGTTGACAAGCAACCTGAAGAGGTCATTGGTCAAACGATCAAACTTCACGGCAGGGCTCTTCGTAAAATCGGGGAAAAAGAAATCTTCTAATTTGACAGCGAGAGTTTCAATGATTCAACAGACTGACTTTCCGTAGATCGAGTAGACTACTCTTTAGCTTTCTTCACTATCTTGCTTGAACACGCTTAACAACTGGAGGCTTTATTTTTTTCAAAATCCTGTACCCACAAACTATGCACTTTATTTCTCCACCGCGAAGCTCCAACTCTTCAGAAGGAACCTTTGCCCCGCATCTAACGCATTCATAAACGATTCCAGTTGCCATCTTCTCCATACCAATTTCCTCTCCCTACAAAGGAAATCATTTCGCTTTTAAATCTTTCCAGACACGGTTATATCTAATGAGTGAACGATAGACATGAAGAAACGATTGAAAAAAATCCTTTCAGACATCATTCCCACAGAGGACCTAACGTATATTTACAATTCCTACGATTTTGTGGGAGACATTGCAATTCTACGCTTAACCGACGCTTCTAAGAAGTATAGCGCAACTATCGCAGAGACTGTAATGAATTTGCATAAAAATGTCAAAACGATATTGGCTCAAACAAGCCCTGTTCATGGAGATTTCAGGGTCCGAAAGTTGGAATACGTCGCGGGCGAAAACAAAACAACCACCATTCACAAGGAATCTAAATGTATGTTTTCTGTTGATGTCGAGAAATGCTATTTTTCGCCCAGACTTTTCTACGAAAGAATGCGGATCGCAAAACTCGTCGAGTACGACGAAATCATTTTGAACATGTTTGCAGGAGTAGGTTGCTTTTCTGTAATTGTCGCCAAGCATTCTAATGCTAAAAAAGTTTATTCGATTGATGTTAACTCCCTAGCCATTCATCACATGCAAGAAAACGTGAGACTGAACGGGGTCTATGGAAGGGTTATTCCCATGTTCGGTGATGCAAAAGAAGTCATTGAAAAAAGACTTTGCCATGTAGCAGATAGAGTTCTAATGCCTTTACCTGAAAAAGCACTAGAATACTTGCCTTACGCCCTAGTTGCCCTTAAGGAAGTGGGGGGGTGGATACACTATTACGACTTTGCGCATGCTAAACAAGATGAGAATCCAATGGAAAAGGTCAAGTCAAAGGTAGCGGAAAAACTTAGAAGTTTAGTTGGGGATTTCAAAATTCCCTTCGGTCATGTTGTCAGGTCAACAGGTCCGAACTGGTATCAAGTAGTTTTGGATATTAAAGCAAATCCTCGGGGAAACCCAAAATTATGAAGATATAGAAAAAGAAGATATGGACGTTGTCTCAAAACGTTATGATCGGTGAAGTCTATTGGACGTCGAAGTAGGAGGATGTGGAATATATTGTGGATATTGTCCAGTTTACAAGCGTAGAGAAAAAGGTTGTCTGGGATGTGAATGGGTTAGCGAACAATTAAGAAAGTCTAGAGAATCTCACAAGGGCTGCGCCTTTTGGGAGTGCGCTAAAGAGAAAGATTTGAAATGTTGCTTTCTATGCAAAGAGTTTCCATGCCAACTGCATTATGGAAAAGGAGCAGTCTATACTGCGGAAGCACTGAATATGTGGAAAGAGCTTATGAAAAAAGGTTTTAACTTTAGCAAATAATCTGTAGACAGTTTTCCTGAAAATGTTTTATAGTTTAAAGGGCGAATATACATCGGGAGGGATGAAATATCAAGAAGAGGCTAATGGACATACTTGCATGTCCAATCGATAAGTATCACCCACTTGAACTTTACGTTTTCGAGGAAAAAGACGAAATAGTTGAAGGATTAATTGTCTGTCCAAAATGTTTGAGATGGTATCCTATACGCGATGAGATTCCAGAAATGCTACCGGATGAGTTGCGAAAAGAAAATGAAGATTTACCATTTCTCAAAAAGTGGAAGGAGAAAATTCCAGAAAAAATTGTTCTAGAAGGAAAACCTTTCAATATTAAGGGCGAAAGGAAAGCATGAATTTTCTACCTTAGCTTAATCACTCTGCCTGTGGCTGAAGACTTTGATGCCGCCTCAGCTATTTGAAGGGCCTTCAATCCATCCAAGCCTGTCACTAGCGGTTCTTCCTTTTTCAGAATACAATTTGCAAAGTGTCGCAGCTCAAGTTTTAATGGCTCTTGCCATGGGTGTCTTGGCTGCACAGTCTCCTTTGCGTCCTCGATTGTCAATTCTTGTGTGATGTAATCAAGTTTCATTATGGCTGCGCTTCCGGTGACTATTAACGTTCTGGTCTTGTATGGTGTTAGCCAGTTAGATTCTATGAAAGCGCTCTTTCCGCCTTCGTAATTAAGCATTATCTGAGCATAGTCCTCAAATTTTGTGTGTCTCATGCTTCCTATTTTTGCGTAAACGGCAATTGGGTCATCATTGAAGATGTGCCTCATGACGTCTATATCATGGATTGCCGTATCCTTAACTACTCCTACGTCGCCTATTCTTTCTGGCCATTGGGAAACCCTTTTTGCTGTTGCACACACAAGGTCCCCGATTGTCTTGTTTTCAACTGCCTTTTTGATGTGTTGCAATCCTGGAATAAACCGCATCAAGAAACCTACTGTGATGTGTAACCTTTCTTTTTCTGCTATTTCCAGCAGTTTTTCAGCTTGTCTCACCCTTGTTGCCATGGGTTTTTCAACTAGAACATGTTTCCCGGCGTTCAAGGCGTTAAGTGCGATTTTTGCCAGACTTGTTGACCATGTGCAGATACTGACGGCCACGATATCTTTTCTCTCCAGCATTTTTCCCGAGTTTGTATAAGCGTTTACACCAAACTGTTTGGCAACATTCTTTGCTCTTTCAGAATTTATGTCACATATAGCTAGGAGTTCCGTCTCTTCCAATTCTTTAAACACTCTGGCATGGTTTCTTCCCCAGAAACCCGTTCCAATAACCGCCACGCCGAGCTTTCTCATTTTGTCCATACCCCTCTTCCCAATCCACGATATACGAAACCTTCCCTTTCAACTTTGTCGGGCTCGATGACTCCTTCAAGATCAACAATTGCAGCTGGCATTTTCATCATAATCTTTAACTTCTTTAAGTTTAGACGTTTAAACTGCTCATGCCCTGTCAGTAGTATTATGCAGTCTACTCCCTCTAGAGCCTCGACCAGAGATTTTTTGAAGGGGCGAGACATTTCAGTCAGTTCACTGTCTGAAAAGTATGGGTCGTAAAGACTAACTTTGGCACCTTTGGTTTCCAGCATTCTAGCAAGTTCTTTCGCTGCCTTTTTGATAGAACTCTTTGTGTTTGGTATCTGTGAAAATCCAAGTAAAGAAATCTTTGCTCTTCTCATTGTTTTCCCACAGTTTCTTAATGCGTCCTTAGTCAAATTGACCACATGTCTGACTATTTCCTCATTTATCTCTCTTGCAATCGTGGAGATTCGAAGCCTTACACCCAGATTCTCAGCTTCTTCCAACAGAAGATATGGCTCTCCCTTGAGGCTTCCCCCTGTAAGCGTCGGCAGTCGGAGCGTATAGTGAGCGTCAGTGTCCAAAAGTTTTCGAGCTTCAAGGTAATCTGCTCCTGCTTTTTCGCAAAAGAGAGCTAGTTCGTTGGCAAGGGCGACATTGGCATCTTGTTGCAATATTTCAAAAAGTGTAGCTGCTTCTGCCGCTTTGACGTTCTCTGTTCTTATGACGCCATTTTTCGCAATAGTTCCTAGGATAGTTGAAGCAGCATTTGAGCTATCTCTGTCTTTTGCTGCAACAATTCGTTTGTGGTCGGTAAGTTCTTCCAATGATTCTTTATCTGGAGTGCGAATTGGACTGTAGGCTAGCCCGAAATCAACTCCAACTTTGAATCCTGAAGTGTTTTCCAAAATCTCATTGATCAAGCCTTCTGTAGTGCCAATTCCAGTGTTGCTTACAACAATGACCAGAGAACCGCGACGGAGGCTCGAGCCCACCAGTTTACAAGTGTTTTCTATGTCTGAATAATCGGCCTTTCTCTTTTCGTCAATTTTCACTGGGGTTGTTATAGCAATGACATCGCTTTGAGAGACAGCATTCTTGGCGTCGTTTGTGGCGTTCAGACGTCCTGTTTTCACGTGATTTCTCAATTTGAGTTCAATTTCACGTTTTAGAAAGGGAGCTTTTCCTCTTGCAAGATGACCTACAATAGTTTGATCTGCGTCTACGCATATGACTTTGAACCCCGCCTCAGCGAAAAAATAAGCGTGAAAGACACCGATTTGTCCACAAGCCACGATGCTAATCGTGTATTTTCCACGTTTTTCGAAGCTGTCGACTTCTTCTGGTTTGACATGCAATACTGGTGACGACATCTGGGTTCTCCACAATAGCAGATGTTAGGGACTGCTTAGTTGTTTAAACTTTAATTATCCTTTTTAGTTTTAAACTGTATTCCTTAACAAGCCACAAGGCCTTCTTTTCGGTTTTAGCTTCTGCATACAATCGATAGATAGGCTCTGTTCCGCTTGGTCGGATCAATATGGCACTTTTGTCATCAAACCATATTTTGACTCCGTCGATGGTGCTTTTTTTTAGTTCTCTCACTTCTTCAATCAATTTTTTCAGAACGTCTTCTTTAATTGGCTCAGGACATTCAACTTTTCCCTTTTCAATGAAATATTTCGGTAGTTCGCCAAGCAGATTTGAAAGTTTTTTGCCAGTTCTAGCCATGATGCCCAAAATTAGGGCTGTTGCCATGGCTCCGTCTCTAACTGATTGATGGGGCCCGTAGAAAATTCCACCGTTTTCTTCTCCGCCTAGTTTCGCGTCTAACTTTTTCATGGTTTGCGAAACAGTCACGCTTCCAACTTTGGTCCATACAATTTCTCCGCCGTAAGCGTCAGCTATGTCCTTAACAAGAGTTGAGGAGCTTACTGGCGTAACGATTTTTTCGCCTTTATTGTCTTTCAGAAAGTATTTTTCGACCAAGGCGAAGGTTTTGTCTCCGCTGTGGATTTCTCCGTTTCCATCAACGAAGACCGAGCGGTCAGCATCACCGTCAAATGCTACTCCAATATCTGCATGGACAGCTTTCACAGTTAGAGCCAAGCGCCCCAGATTTTCTGGGCGGGGTTCAGGAAGCCTTCCGGGGAAAGTCCCGTCAATATGTGCATTTACAGTAGTGACTTTGCATCCCAAATCACGTAGCAAGCGTGGTGCGGCTAGGCTGCCAACACTGTTTGCAGCGTCAACTACGACATGGTAGTGTTTTTTTGCCATTTTTGCAAAATCCACGTGTTTTTTTATCGCTTCTATGTAGTCGTCAATTATCGCTCGGATGTTACGTGTTGCTCCCAGTTTGTTCCATTCTGCAAGAGATTTTCTCTCATGGAAGAATGTGTTTTCAATTTCGATTTCTTGTTCACGGGAAAGCTCTATTCCATCACCCCATACAACTTTTATTCCATTGTATTCTGGCGGATTATGTGATGCTGTTATTATCACTGCACCGTCTGCCTTATGATTTTTCACTGCGTATTGCAATGCAGGTGTAGGTGCCATTCCCGCGAAAAGAATGTCACAACCGGTTGCGCTCAAGCCTGCAATGACAGCATTTGCAAGCATTGGGCTGCTTGTTCTGGCGTCGTATCCGACTATGAGATTTCCATGTTTAAAGAAAGTCCCTATCGCGCTTCCAATTTTGATCGCTATTTCAGGCGTCAATTCTTTGTTGACGACTCCGCGGATTCCGTTCGTCCCAAATAGACGTCTTGGACTTAGCATGTTGCAGATTCTCCTTCTATGCAATGCATTTGGCGGTCAATACACTTTCAGAAATCTCTTTGGCTGGACAGACCGAAACTCCATCGGCAAGTGAAACGTTATCTTTAATTCTGGCGTGATCGCCGAGGATGCATCCTCTCTCGATCTTGACTTTTCTTCCTATAATTGCGCCTTCACCGATTATTGCTCCGCTTATTGATGAAGATTCACGTATCACCGCCTTTGGAAAAATCACCGAATCTCGTATGTGAACGTTGTTTTCAACAATAACGTCTCGCCCTAGAATTGTATAGGGTCCGATAACTGACTTTTCCCCTATGGAAACTCCTTTGTCTAATGCCACTGGGTTCTTAACTTCAACCTTATACCTAGCCTTGATTTTTTGCAGATTGGTTAACGAATCTAGCAGGGTTTTGTTTATCTCAATGTATTCTTCTGGTTTGCCCATGTCCATCCAGAAGCCTTCAAAAACGTATCCATAAAGCGTTCCTTCTTCTGCAAGCTTTGGAAAGATTTCACGCTCGACTGAGACAGCTCTTCCGCAGGGAAGATAATCGAAAATTTTTGAGCTAAGAACATAAACACCAGCATTTATCAAATTAGTCGGGGCAGTTTCCCTAGGCGGCTTCTCAATAAATCTCTTTATACGGTTATCTTCTCCCAGTTCTGCGACTCCATATCTGCTCGGGTCTTCAACCTTATGAAGAGCAATAGTGGCCACAGCTTTTCCTTCTTTATGCCTCTTCAAAATTTCTGCATAGTTTAGATCGGCGAATATATCGCCATTCAACACCAAGAAAGAGGAGTCATGGCCGATAAGTCTTTCAGTCTTCTTTATTGCACCACCAGTTCCGAGAGGCTTTCTCAAGGGGTCCCGTGAGTATTTGATTCTTAATCCGCATTTGGGTATTCTGTGCTGTTTTATGTGGGCTTCAGTTTGACAGTTAACCGCCATTATTGCTTCTGCAACATTGTTTTTGGCAAGTCTCTCAAAGGTCCATTGTAACAGAGGTTTGTTAACTATTGGGAAAAGAACCTTCGGTCTTGTACAGCTTATTGGTCTTAACCTTGTGCCGAAACCTCCCGCCAGAATCAGAGCCTTCAATAATTTTCACCATCTCGCACTGCAAATTTATATTCGAATCCTTTGTAATAAAACGATTTCGTGAAAGGTTAAAAAAATGAAGGTTTTGCTTCATGAGATGAGTTGGACAGAGGCCAAAGAGTATTTCATGAAGAACGATGTTGCAATACTTCCAGTCGGTTCAAACGAGCAACATGGGCCACAAAATCCGCTTGGAACGGACCATCTAATAGCTAAAGCTTTGGCTGAAGAAATAGCCAAACGTACAGGGGTTTTGTGTCTTCAAGTAATCCCCTTCGGTGTGAGTTCTCATCACAAACAATTTTGGGGTACGATTCACATTTCGCCCAATACATTTAAGAAATACGTGAAAGAAGCGTGCCTGGCGCTTGACTATTATGGTATCAGAAAGATTTTGATTGTTAACGGACATGGCGGTAACCTGAGTGCACTTACGGCATTGGCTAGGGAGCTGAGGGAGCAAGGAATTTTCGTTTCTGTTTTCCAATGGTGGCCAGTTTCCAGTAAGCTTCTGCC
>CAZADP010000003.1:0-25774 GCA_964483905.1 uncultured Candidatus Bathyarchaeia archaeon
AGCCACTCGTAGAAATATTAATCGTAAACGCAGCACCAACAGATGTAGTGTCCGTGGAGAAAATGTTGTCTTTCGGTTCAACGAAAACCTTCGGTCTCCCTTGACCTTGTATTGGCAAAACAGCGACACTTAGGCTTATCATCAGAATCAAAGTTAGACATGAAATTTTCACTAATCTCTTATCTAAACTCATTATTCTCCCTTCTCCTTTTCACTGTAAAAACATTGATCTACTTCCCTTTTAAGCCTTCTGGAATTATCTTCTACATAAAAAGCTAAACAATTTTGGACATGTTTAACTTAAAAGTTAAGGTGTTCTGTGAGCAATAATCGTTACGTGCATTTGGCGGACCACAACCGTGAACAGAACATATTTCGGTATTCATACAAGCCGTTAAACGCATTTAAAACTTTCTAAATTGACATATTTGTTGCGAATAGAAACGTGCACAATTTGGAAAGATAAGCTGTAGTGTACAAAAATTCTCTTTAGAAAAACTCTTCTTCTACTTTCTCATCTTCCAATATTTCCTCCGCTTCTTTTGCCTTTGCTCGATCTCTGGCTGGCTTAACTACCTTGATTCCAACATAGCCTACTGCGATGGCTACTACAACCACGGGCACGGTAACTTGGAACCATAGTTGGGTCCAGATTGGCGGCGGAGGTGGGGGTCCATGTTCGGTGACTACGCCGTCTATATCTTCATGGGGCATTTCTTTTCCTGTATGATCGATGAGCATGCTGTGCCCGGGATAAGTGGCACTCGGTCCTGTTATATTGATTGCCGTTGTGCCTACTTTGACGAGGGTGAAGTTGATGGTCGCTAAAATTCCGCTTCCACTTGGGGTCGTGCCGGGATTCAAGTAACCTGCAGATAGCGACGTAATTGTGCCTGCTGTGTTATTTATGATGTTTGCCACGAAAACTGTTGAACGAATATTTTTCATGAATCGGCCTTCATAGATATTGTACCGTATTCCCTTCCTTAACAGGCCAGCTGGATCCCCTGTCGATATTTGCGTTATGCTTGGATCCCAGGACATGTTGATGACCCACATGAAAAGGTTCGATACGTCGCTGACTGTTATATTGACTAGGAATGTTTTCCCTGGTTCTGTTACATTATAGATGCCTGTGATGGTGACCGTCGGCGAGGCAGCATGGACTATTGGTGGTTTTTCTGGCACGTTCGCTAAATTTGCTGTGGTAATCAGTAAAAGCATTATTAGCAATGTTTCCTTTCCTCTCAATTTCGGTCGCCTTTCGCTGTAATTAAATTGTTCGTATATTTGAGCTTGTTGGTATCGACAAATTTAGGGTTCGAATCAGTGTCCTAACAACTCTTCCTTGCAGAAAAGTACGCGCTGGTCAAGGTAGTAGTCGTTTTAATCAACAATGATATTTCTAAGCAAATACTTGAAAGAATACTATTTTTTCGTTGCCGTTTCAATTTGAAAAAAGGGGGAGATTGATTGTTTTTGATTGGTTGCTAGAGTCCCTGTCCGAAGGCTTTTGCTACTACGAATACGTCTTTGATGTCAACTTTGCCGCTGTCATCCAAGTCGCCGGTGAGGACTGTGACTTCAATGTTGCCTCCTGCTGCGACTACACGGTTGTTGCCCAAGTTGTTGTCGTAGGCGAAGGTTGAAATTACGCTTACAACGCCGCTTAATGTGTAGTTTCCTTGGGCCGGACACAGCGCGCCCGTTTCATTCCATAGGAGCTCTTCTGTGATGTCCTTTTGCGCAGCGGTTAGGACGACTAGTGCGTCGCCTCCCATTATGATTTGGGAGTAGCCAGTTGCAACGTTCGTCCTGTTCAGGGCCATGATAGCGAAGACTGCAGCTACGGCTGGGTTCGTGTCTAGCCTGTGGATAGTGAAGTCGACGCTGAGGGGTGTCATGAGCACTCCACCTGGCGTCCTCTTGAGCTTGCTACCGCCCACGGCCTCTATGCTGCCGAGTGCCGAAAGATCCACTGGTTGCGCTGCTGCACCAACTTCCTTCCAGTGCCTGATGAACCATCTGCCCGGAAAGAGTTGGTTGAAGTGCCATCCTCTAAGCCAGTTTCTTTGCCATCTGCGTCCAACGGCTTGCATGATTGGAACGCCTGGAACATCACGCCAGTATATGAACTGCAACTCTTCATACATTGCTTTTCTCTCGGGGCCGTCAGGAGTTTTTATGGCTGTGTCGAGAAGTTCGTCAACGTGTGGGTCGCTGTATCCTTGGAAGTATGAGAAGTCTCCGTAGGTGTGCATGTAGGGCCTTGCGAAGTTGTCAGCGTCAGCGAAGTCGGCTAGCCAGCCTACGAAGAACATGGGCATGTACATCAATTCTTCGTAGTCTAGGAATACTGGCCAGTCTAAGCCTACAACAGTGACCTTGAATGGTGGTTTGCCTGTACGTTTAGCGTTAAGGCTGTGTATAGTGTCTCTCATCAGTTCAGCGAAGATCTTTCTCTGGTCGTTTCCAAGGTTGTACACTAGATATGTTTCGAAGCCTGAATCCCAGAGACTTGTCCCAGCGAACATTGCCTGTTTCAGTTCGCTTTCAACAAAGGCGAGATCTAGGTTGTAAGGCACCAAGCTTTTGTTCTCGTAGTCTGGTTTCAGTCCTTGAACCCACCACGAAGTTGGTTGTATCGCCTCGTTGAACCATGCGTCTCTGAGGTATGCCGGAAAGTCCACCGTCCGCGAAAAGGCTCTCCTCACATGTGGGTCGTTAAAGAAGTCTGGAGCTGGAGTTCCGCCAGCGGGAACCTTACTCATGTACGGACTATCTGCTGCAACGTGGAAAACAAAGGATGCAACGTCGTTTGAGAGTTCAGGCGAATTGTAGTAGAGTGTGATTCCCGAAAGTGGTGTGTGACCTGTTGGATCAGCTGCGTCTAGCAGATCCCACATGTTAGCCCTTGGAACAGCAACTGAGTCAAATTCTCCTGCGAGGAACATCATTTTCCTCGTAGGCCATTCTGCAACTCCTTTGACAATTACCGTGTCTAGGTGAGGTGCCGGGTTCCAGCCGCGCCAATAGGCTTCAAATTTGTCGCATCGCCACTCGAGTCTTGCCTTGTCCCAGTAAGTGAACTTGTATGGGCCAGTGCCACACATGGCTGGAACATCAGGAGCCGCTGATGGATACTTGGATTTAGCTGCGTAGTATCTGTCCAATGGTGTGTAAAGATTGCTTGGCATTTGACGGTAGTTAGCAGACCAGCCTGGAGCTAAGCTGCCATCCCAACCGCCGTGTTCTATGCAGAAGGCTTTGTTAACTATGCAACCCCAAGTTTGGGAAAGAATCTGCAGGAACGCAACCTGCGGGAATACATCCTTAAAGTGGAAACTAATGGTATTTCCATCCCTTGTTACGGCAGCGTTTATCATATCCGCAATTGCTGCCTCCTCTGCTGGATCGTCAAACTTGTTGGTCTTCGGGTCTGTGTCATGTCCATTATAGAACATTTCGCCGGTCAAGGGCAAGGCAAACATCCATGATGGTGCACCGACCATGTCGTGAACCAGCATTCTCTTGAATGAATACTCAGCGTCTTCTGCGGTCACAACTTGGTCCGATACGATGGTGCCGTCGGCCTTTTTCCATGGATGGAATTTTATGCCAGACTTAATCGTGAGCGTCCATGTTTTCCCATCGGGACTTATGGTAGGCATCGCTGTTGCAAGCCATGGTTGAAACTTGCTTAAGTCAGCAACCTTGTCTGCTGTGACTTCAGATGTCGTGTCAGGGATGTCAGGCTCGTCACTGAACCAGACTAATGGCTCATAAATGTTCATTATCATCTCGCCGCTAGCAGTATCGTAAGCTCGTGCAGGATCAACCCTTCTCGGCTGACCTATTGTGCCAATGTAGTAAGTTGTGGTGTCAACTGGTGGTTGAGCTGCGATAGCGATTGCCATGAAAGAGCTTGTCAAGAGTAGACACATTGTCACGATTACAAATAGTTTTTTGTTTCGCATAATATCCCTTCTTCTTACTCTCCTATTCTCTATGTTCAGCGAGAAAAAAGTGATGTCGCTAATATTTAATTCTTGTGGAACATTGTTCCAGCCCCTCATCGCTTTCACTGCAGAAACAAATCAGCCTCAAAAAAAGCTCAGGAAAACTAGAAAACTGAACATTTCTAATGCATTCTTCAGACTGATTGAGTCGACAAAAGTTCATTATCATTAACCTCAACAACGTGAAAAAATCATGCAAATATTCCAAAAACCACAGACATACCTATCATAGCAGCCCCAATAATCATCAAAGCAATTTCGCGCAATTTGAAGCTGGAATAAACTAGCGCAAAAAGTGCTCCTATAAAAAAAACAAAGGCACCCTCTATGAACGCAAGGTCTGACACTATCCTAGCACTCGATTTTTCGGAGAAAAATTCTACGTTATGAAAAAATCCAGATGAAACCCCTACAAAAACATCTACAATAGATAGAACTGCAAGGACTAAAAAAATCCTTTTTGCAATGACGGATTTTGTCAAGAATACTCTTCCGGTTGGCGATAATTCTAAGTATCTAGTCGAACAAATGGCAAGCGACCAAATGCTCGTTTCCAACATCGACAAACTTCGGCTCTTCAACTTGGCATATCTGCTTGGCACTCTCACATCTGGGGTGAAATCTGCAGCCAATTGGGGGGTTTACCGGACTGGGAACCTCACCTATCAGTATGACACGTTTCCTCTTCAAAGTTGGATCGGGGATGGGAATAGCTGAGAACAGAGCAATAGAATAAGGATGAAGCGGCCTCTTATAAAGCTCCGGCGTAGGCGCAAGCTCCACTATTTTTCCAAGATACATAACTGCAACTCTATCAGCTATGCACTCAACTACACTCAGGTCATGACTGATGTATAGATAGGTTAGCTCAAAGTCCTTGCCCAGTTCCTGAAGAAGAGTAAGGAGTTGAGCGCGCACTGATACGTCGACTGAAGATGTCGGCTCATCTAGAACCACAAACTGTGGCTTCGTTATTAAAGCTCTGGCAACAGCTATCCTCTGCCTTTGACCGCCACTGAACTCGTGTGGATATCGAAGCAAGTGTCTCTCTGTTAATCCAACAGCGTGAAGCATCTCAACAACTCTTTCCATGGCACTTCTGCCTTTGGCTATGCTCTGAACATTTAATGGTTCAGACACAATATCCTTGACAAGCATCCTCGGATTCAGAGAACGAGTGGGATCTTGGTAAACTATCTGCATTTTCCTCCTCATCTCTCTGACTTTTTTCCCTTTGAAAACAGCGAGATCCCATTGCATTCTAAGTTTTCTGAGTTCTACGCTGGATTTCTCTTCCTTTTCGAGACCTCTTATTTTTTCTTTAACCTCAATGGGCACATCAAAGTATATGTGTCCTGAGTTCGGATTTAGAAGCCTAAGGGTTGTTTTTGCAAGTGTAGTTTTGCCACATCCGGATTCACCGACTAAGCCGAAGGTCTCTCCTTTTTTTATACCCAAGTTGACTCCGTCAACAGCCTTGACTTCGCCAACCTTTCTTCGCAGAACCCCACCAGTTATTGCAAAGTATTTCTTTAATCCATCCAATTCAACCAAGAAGTTCATTTTACTCCGCCTCTGAAGAGATGGCATAGAACATAATGACGTTCACTTGCCCTAATTAGTACAGGCTTTTCTTTCGTACACAGCTCCATGGCATAAGGACATCTATCGTTAAATCTGCAGCCTAATGGCGGACTAATTAAACTTGGCACAGTACCCTCTATGGATTTGAATTCGCATCCAGGCCGTGGGATACACTCTAAAAGCGCCTTTGTGTAGGGATGTAGCGGATTCTTGAAGATCTCATTGACATCAGCCAACTCTACAACGTTTCCCGCATACATGACAGCCACACGATCGCACATCTCAGCTACAACTCCCATATCGTGCGTAATGTACTGGATGGTCATCCCGTATTCTTTCTTGAGATCTTTTATCAAAGTCAGAATTTGAAGTTGAACAGTAACATCTAGATTAGTCGTCGGTTCGTCAGCTATGAGAAGCTTGGGGTTGCAAGAAAGGGCCATTGCAATCACAGCTCTCTGAGCCATACCTCCACTTAACTCATGAGGGTACATCTCCGCAACTCTTTCAGGATCCGGTATTCGCATGTCTTTCAGCATCTTAACAACTTCTTTTGTAACTTCATCCTTGATTTTGCGTTTGAAACTATTCAAGAAAGGTATTTTCGAACGGAATCTGATGCTAAGCGCTTTAGGATTTTTCAGCATCTTCTCCAAAGTCTTCTTTTCCCGGTGGCTCAAAGTACCTTTCTTGCCACTTTCAACTGCCTCTCTATCTTCTTCCAGAAGCTTCTGACATAACTCTCTTACTCTATGATGCAGAATGGCCTCGGAAATTTGCTGCTTCACCGTATACACGGGATTCAAGGCAGATTTAGGGTCTTGAAAAATCATTGAAATATCATTTCCTCTAACAGTCCTCATATAAGCTTCCCGTTGACGCAACAGGTTTAGCCATTTCTCATCTTTTCGTAAAATGACCTTTCCTCCCTCTATCCTTCCCGGCGGCGGAACAAGAACCAATTCAGAAAGACCTGTAACACTTTTCCCGCAACCTGTCTCGCCAACCACACCTATAGTTTCTCCATCTTTTATGTACAGCGTTACCTTGTCTAAAGCTTCAACCACACCCTCATAGGTATAGAATCTCAAGTCTAAATCTTTGACATAGACAAGTGGCTTTTCAGCCAATTTCACTTCCTCCTTAATGTTGGGTCGAAAATATCCCTTAAAGCATCACCCAGTAGATTCCATCCTAACACAAAGAACGATATAAACAAGCCAGGTATTATGAATGTGTACCAGTACTGGTAGGGATTTTGAGGCGACCCATAAATCCAATTTCTTGACAATGAAATGATCTGCCCCCAATCTGAATAGCCTGGTTTGGCGCCGAGCCCAAGAAAGCTCAACGCAGCCGCAAAAAGAACCATGGTCCCAATGTCTAGGGTGGATACTATTAAAACTGAGTAAACAGAATTCGGTAACACGTGCCTAGAAATGATCCTAAGGTCTGAGCAACCCACAGATTTCGCTGCTTCGACATAATCTTCGTTTTTGACCCTTAGTATCTCTCCCCGTATTAATCTCGAATATCCAGGCCATCCCACGAGAACCATTGCAAGCATGACCGCATCTAAGCGTTCTATTCCTAATGGAACAAGAACCACAACCAACGCCATAGCCAATATCAAGCCCGGAAAGGCAAGAATAATGTCCGTAAATCGCATCAGGAGCTCATCAATCCATCCACCGTAGTAACCAGCAAGAATCCCAATTACCAGACCTATTATCAGAGAGCCCCCAATCACAGATAGCCCTATGCGAAACGCCGTCAATGTGCCCCAGATGCAACCGTAGTATATGTCATACTGTCCTTCCATCGTGCCAAAAGGATGCTTCGGGGAAGGAGGTTGCGGAATAAGCTTAATTCCATCTTTCGGCATCATAAATGGATCCCCTGCCTGCGACATGTCCCCTGGGGGTGCCAGAACGGGAGCAAGCGCGCCAAGAATAACGAAAAACAATATTACTCCACTCCCGATCATTGAAAGTGGACTTTTCCTCACAAGCTTCAATGTGAATCTAAGTTCCTTCATTCTCGGCTGCATTTCAGTCCTAAATCTCTGAAATCTTGCCCTAATGCTCATATTTCATCCCAACCTGATTCTAGGATCGACATAGGCATATAAAATATCGACAACCAAATTAGATAACACGAAAGCAACAGCACTCAAGAGAGTGTATCCAATCACTGGAGGTATATCGAGCACCCTTGCAGATTCAGCAGCATATTGGCCTATGCCGCCCATGTTAAACACAGTCTCAGTTATTGTAACCCCTGTAAACAACGAAGCGATCATTAATCCTGAAATCGTTATTGCAGGAATTAGAGCATTCCTTCTGGCGTGCCTGTTAACGACTTCTCTCTTGCTCAAGCCTTTCGCTTTTGCAGCGGTTATATAGTCTTTCCCCAACGACTCTAGCATACTTGAACGTGTCACTCTAACGATAACAGCCGAATTAAGTAAAGTCAAAATCGTCACAGGAAGCACAAGATGTCTTATCCCATCTACGAATATCCAATATTCTCCATTTATTAGGGAATCAATTGTTATTAGGCGAGTGTACCACGTCCACGTTGTGTTCGGGGCAGTGATAAACTTATTGACTTCTTGTCCCCATCTCGAGGGTGGGAACCAGCCCAAACCAGCATAAAAGATTGAAAGCAATACTATTCCAAACCAGAAAGAAGGAAGAGAGGTGCCCATGATTGCCAAGATCCTTGACCCATGATCAACCAGCTTATCTTTGTTTGCACCTGAAAGCACCCCTAAGTATAATCCTACAAGAACTATTAAAGGAGAAGCAAACATAACAATCTCAACAGTTGCCGGCAATCTTGCCATCATTGCATTAAAAACTGGCTCAGCGTTACGATCCAAACCCAGATTTTGCTCAACCAGTACTGCTCTTAACCAATAATAAAATTGAACGTAAACAGGCTGATCCAAACCATGCTCTGCTATTATTTGATCAATAAACCTTACCTGCCTCGGATCCTGAATAAACAAGGTTGCTCTCAATCCTACCGGAAGAAACTGAACTACCGCGAAAATGAGCAAAACTGCACCGAACAATACCGGTATTGACAACAGTAACCTTCTTATTACATAGGTTCTCAGACCCATACTGATCGACTAGAGTAAACTGTTCCGAACATATAACTCTGTCGATGTTGAAAAGGGCGCGCTGCTTTCAATTATGGCGCATCTAAAAACCATTCCTCATGTAACTCCAACATATACGAACCTTTCCTATTCGTGTACTTTTGTGCGTTTAACGCTCTTTTTCCCCAAACCGCCCCACACAGAACCAACGCCTCCACCAACGGCTGATAAGCCACCACCTAAAACCAATAGAGTGTAAAGGTCTTTATTCGGAATGACTTCTTCATAAAATATCATGTCATTCGGCGGAGATTTTGCCCACAGCCCTTCTTCGAGAACGCGAGCAGTATAGTTGCCATCCCTTTTGGCATTGAAGCGAATTCGGGAGGATGGTGCATCGACCTGCAAACTCGAATTGTCCACAAGCTGATATGTAACATCAACTATTGCTGGAGGCGTCCCCTCCTTATAATATGGACTTGACGAGGGCAAACCATAAAAGAACGCCTGAAGTTTTGTGCCGCCCCCATTGGGAGAGGTTATTGTCACGTTGACTGGTTGAGCTTCAACGAAATCGCCATTTTTGAAAGGTTCGCCCCACTCATCACTAGATTCTATGTATAGTACGTAAGTTCTTCCACCGATTAAGTTACCAACAAGTTCCCATTCGCCTGATGACACGTCAACTGATAGAAACGTCAAATTTCTTAAATTCACACTGCCAACGATAAGACATACTACGCCGATCAAAAATAAACCAAAGCCAAAATAGAATAGTTTTTTTCGCAACTCAAGTTTTCCCTACCGTCATTATCCCCAGCTGATCTGATGAAATAATAGAAACACATTCATTAACTTTGCTCGCAAATTCAACGAAACTAATTCGGTAAAATTTGTGTTAAGTAAAAGTTAGAATGCCTAGAACAAATTTATCATAATCCTTGGCTCATGTCAAAAACAGGATAATAGGATAAAGGAAGATAAGAGCGAACGGTTTAAAAGTCAACTTGCGAAGAAAAATATTGGTTTCCCAAATGCGGAAAAACTGGCTTAACCGAAACGTAGATTTAAACCTACTGACAGAACAAATTGGAAACTTTTTCAAAACTAACGATTTCGAAGCAATAAAGGGCGAAACAAAAAACGGGCAGCAAATATTTGCACAAAACTCCTCCCACTACAAATTTAGCGGATATGTATCAGTAACAATTCAAGGAAACCCACAAGAATTTTTCATAGAACTTGAAACTTCTGGAAAAGCAAAAAACAGGGACTTTATCTATCCTATCATGTTGACAACACTACTTGGCGGCGGATACTTCCTTTCACGTAGCTTAAAATCTCGTGAAGAACTCATGAGATTTGAAAGAGATTTTTGGGAACATGCCGACAGAGTTATAGAATACCTATGCAATACTTCAAAGTAGTCGCCCCAAAAAAAGAAGAGACCGGGAGCTAGCGAGTTTGAAAAATAGGGGCTTCAGCTTACTCATACTAGTTGTCCTAGAATGCATCCTAATGAGTACCCTGAATCTTGTGCCCTCAGTGATGGCAAAAGATGCCTATGTTGAGAGAATGGCATACAACGCGAAGGTACGTGCGAAGATTCCTGATACGTGGATCTTTACCGTGCAAAACATAGACTGTGCGGAAAATAGTGACGGTGAAGCTTGGTTCTTCTTCAAATTTTTTCTTGATGGCCAATTGTGGTGGGACGAATATGACTTTACGAGTTATAGAACTTGGCAATGTAACAAAGGAAATAACGTGACCCTTGGCTACAAGATCGAGGGCTGGAATGTCATCGAACCAGTTTTTCGCGATGCTAGAGTTGACCTTTACTGGTCTAATAATGGTGAATTCCAGTTGGTAGACTCAGTATCTTTTAACATCGCCATTACAATAGTTGCCCCTTTGCAGCACATACGAGTATTCAGTTATCTGACGGTTTACTTATTTATAGGCTTCTTATTATTGTCATACTATTATGTATCTGGACTCGGACTTGAGGAATAAACATGCGTTGGAAGTAACCCTGCTCTGAAACTCACCAATTGACAACCAAATTGGACATCTTGCGTCAAAGATTTATTTTGAAAGCACTTATTCATTTACAGTGTGACTTCATGTTAGCAAAACTTCCAATTGTCAAATGTTTCCTTCTTTTTATTTTAGTTTTCGGATTTGGGCAAATCACAAATGCTCTCGGATATGTCCTTCAGTTTCCCGAATGGCTTCGAACCGGTGTATACTTTTCAACTCAGATTTTACTCCTTTGCATTTCTATCCTTTTCATAAGAACTGAGAACTCAAGTTTCCGGGGACATGGGTTTCTGTTGCCGGAGGGTGCAGGTATGTACGTCTCTGCATCTGTATTTCTTGCATTACTTTACATTATTATCACAATTTTCTTGCCAGGAAGTCTAACTGGTTTTGAAGCCTTTCCGACTGCTATTCCATCTTCTGGTTTTTTGTTAGTGGTTGTTAACATCTTGCTAGCCAGTACTGCGACGGAGACGATTTTTCGAGGCTACATTCAGACAAACTTTACAAAGGCATATGGGTTTTTCACGGCTCTCCTTGTCAATTCAGTCATGTCAACATTATACTTGTTTCCTTTGTCTTCCGTTGCGGACACTAGCTCAACAATAGTTTTCTACAGCCTGTTGTCTCTTTTTGCTGAAAGCATTTTCCTCTCCATTTTCTTTGCAAAAACAAAGACCTTACTGTGCACAGCAACATATTCCACCATCGCTTCTCTCTTGTACAACTTTACGCCCGTTAAGGCTATTACAACAGAATATGCACCACTAATCTTGGTTATAACCTATGTTTTTTTAGCCCCACTCATGTATCTCCTTGTTCTAAAGATAGACCAAATACTTGAACGCACATGAACTCTCGAAATCTAGATCAAAACGCAATAAAACTTGTGTCAACTTGTTCGAGGCTAGAAAATTCACAAGCTCATAAAAGCTCAAAGTCTCGCGATTTGTGTAATGAAACAAAGGAAGGAAGCGATCGACAAGATTTTATAATAGATCAAACCTACAATATATAGGGGAAGGGACGTTGACATTCATATGGGTTGAACTCCACTGCCCCGAACATGGACTCGAACGCTTCAAAATAAAAGTCGTCAAGAAATATAATGTTAACAAAGAGCTGATCACGCCGAAATACAGAACAAAACCAAGACACGAACTCTGTAGCGTGGTTGTCGGAAGAGATGTAAGCTCCGGTGAAATAAGAGATTACTTAGTGCATTATTTTAGAGAAGCAGGACTTATAGACAAAGTCGTAAACATGCGATTCCAAGCTTAATGGTTCAGAGCAGAGGACAGCGAAATCAAACTAATTCTTCCTATCAAAAATCAGAAGATCAGTTTGAATCATGGAACAAGAAATCTCAATCTGATAACTTCATCCGAAGTTCAACGAATTCCCTTAAGGTTTTCAAAGGACTTGCACAAGACGAAGCCCCCCTGGAAATTCTTACTTTTATAGAATGAAGGAAAGGCTAAAGTAAAGAAGATCTCATTCTTTTCTTTGCACAGCCTGTGTAGACAAGCATTTAAGCTTCAACAATCAACAACATAAATAGGGAAGGAAAGCAAAGGGACCATAGTGTTTGTATCCCAGCTTGACACTTCATTCTTAACATTATCTTTCGTTCTGATTACAATGGGTTTTGTATCTACAGTTTTTTATCTGGTCTTCCATCGAAAATCACGCGCCATAAACAATCTTCCAAAAGACTTGCAGGTCAAAGTCTTTAACAAAACCTTCAATGTTTTTGATCCATATCCAGAACAGAGAAAGATAATCAATAACTACATCGAACTACTGATACCCGTTGTTTACGGATTTTTCCTTTTCATATTTGTAGCGGTCTTGCAAATTCTTCAAATGGGATTCCTATTAGGTTTTTTCGCCTTTATCATCTGCATGAGTTTACTAATGATTGATGATGCATCCGAATTTCATAAAAATGCAAGTATCTTTGTGAATGCGGTTAAGAACGGGTATAGTTTAGGAAAAGGCGACGTAGATGTATTGTATCTTCTGAAAATAGCCTTGCCGAAACTGAAGAGTTACTATCTTCTACTAGCGATTGCGTTTTTTGCCTCCTCCTTAGTTGTGCCTTATATAGTGGACGCTCTTCTCCTAACGTTTGCTCAATTTGCCATGGGTGCATTTACGTTTATCACTGCTTTAAGCTTTATCTCTCACCTTGCTCCCTTTCTTGTCGTCATGCTATTTGTGATAGTGATAACCGCTATTCGTTTTACAACTCATAGAGTTAAGAACAGAGTCTTTGGTTTTCCTTATCAAGAACCAATAAGCTCCGTAGAGAATCAGATTGAACGTATGAAGTTGTTTATTGAAACGATGCAACATAACCCTACAAGTCGCGTACCCGAACCCGAAAAAACCAAAAAAGCCGAGGAAGTTCACATCGAACCGGACAAAGCAAACCGTGAGTAACGGCGCAATTAACAAGGAAATACTCTAAGAATATCAGGTTTCACTAATTTTCTTTAATTGCTTTTGATACATTTCCACAATCTCACCAGCTGTAGTTGCATCTTCAGCTGCCTTGTCAAGTCTATAGCTTCCAGTGAAACGAGGAAAGCGAATGGCAAGACCACTTCCTTCACGAATGGCATCCATAGCACACATATGAATAGGGCTCAAAGTTATTTCTGCGCCCAAGATTTCAATCACTATAACGGGCTCAAACCAGACATCAGCTTCAATCATAGAATTTACCCTCGGATGCCTATGTTGTATGAGGTGTTTCTGCATCATTTTCGGCAGTTTAGCCAAATCCTCATCCGTAAAGCCTGTTCCACACTTTGTGACAGATTCAAAAGTGTCGTTCTCAGGGTCATAAGCTGCCAGAAGCAGGGCGCCATAGGTTCCCGCACGTTTTCCCCTCCCGTGAAAAGCTCCAACAACGACAAGGTCAACGGTATCCGTCATTTCGCTTTTGTAGTCCCGCTTGTACTTTATCCAAAGCCAACCTCTAGCTCCAGCCTGATAGACCGAATCCTCTGCAATGGATTTACAAACCAAACCTTCACAGCCGTTTTCTATAGCCTCCTCAAAGAACTTTTCCAGCTCTTCAGCCCTGTCGGTAATTATGCATTTGGCAATTTTCACCCTGTCACTTTGTTCTACCGTTTTTTCCAGTGCCTGCCGCCTAATCGGATAGGGCTGCAAAGTTAGGTCTTCACCGTCAACGTATAATGCATCAAACATAAAGAGTGAAACTGGATAATCTTCCATGGCTTTTTCAATTCCATACTTACGTCTGCGGTGCATCAACTCTTGGAAGGGCTTCATTTCACCTGTGTCCGGGTCGATGGCAACGCATTCCGCTTCTAAAATGGCATCTTTCGATGTCACGCGTCTCTTTAAAAGCTCGATGGCGTCTGGGTATTGGTCGGAAATGTTTTCCAATCGCCTAGAAAATAGAACAACACCATTGCCCTTCTTGTGAGACTGCACTCTTTCACCATCATACTTATACTCCGCTATGCATTTTCCCCCAAGCTTTTCCAAAATTTCCTCAGCTGAAGAAAGCCTTTCAGCCAGCATGGGTCTTATTGGTTCGCCTACTAAAACTTCAAACTTTTTTATACCTTTCAGACCTTTTTCGGCCACAATTCTTGCCACTCTTCCAAGGTCTGAAGAAATGTTATAGGCACGCTCTATGAGTTCGCGGGCTTCTTTTCCCCCTCCATAGGCTATTGCCAAAGCGTCCAAAACGGTCATGTCAGCTATGCCCAAACGCAAATTTCCAGTAACTGTTCGCATCATATATTTGGCATCCTTTGGGGTTGCGTCAGCCAGAAGCCCAGCCAAGAGTGCAGTTTTTAGATCCACAGCGCCGGAGCCTGAAGCCCTAGCCATTTTGTCGAGTGTTTCGTAGACTTTTTGAACGGTTAAGGGTTGTTGGAAAAATGTCGCTTGTTTTTTGTTGGCTACAAACTTCTGAGCTGTTTCACCTATGTCTCCAGTTTTCTGTACATCCTGCTCAATTTCGCTTTCATGCCTCCCAGAAGCTCTGGCAAGGGCTTTTATTGCAAGCTTCTCAGCTACGCCTATTTCGAGACTAACAAAATCAGGGTATATTCTACCCTGTGTCAAGTATACAACCTTATCTATGATCTCTTTCGGCGTGTTTTTGAGAAGGTCAACTAGGAGATCAGTCATTTCCAGCCTTTTTGTTGTGGCTTCGATCTTCTCATAAGCCTCTGCAATCACTGAATATCTCAATAACTAGCCCCTGCGAATAGAATGCAAATTCGAAGATATTAAAATTTCATCCTGTCAAGCTCTGCCAACAGATCTGCAAGTCTTTCTATGGCTAAATTCCAAGCTAATTCGCCCTTTTCCTTTGAAGCTTTTGTGGGGTCGCCTATGACGCCTGTTTCGCTTATCTCTTTTGTTCTGAAAGACCAAGAAACTCTAGGTCCAGTCTCCTTTAATCCTATTTTTATGTATTTTGATTCTGGAAGTTTGATCTTGGTTTTCTTAATCCTCTCTTTGACCACAAATTCTTCACGGTTTGCCAAAGTCGTGGAGGTTTCAAATTCTCCAGCATGAGCATCATAAGGGGTTTCAATGTATTTTTCGATGAAATCTGGTATAAGGCTGACAGTGTCAACGGCCACTAATGCGTTTGTGTCAGCTTTGATCCTTTGAGCCGCAGCTTCTAAAGCTGGAGTGTTTCCACCGTGACCATTTTCAAAGAGTATTTTCTTGAATCCATGTTTTGTAAGGGAAGAAGCAACTTCGTAAGCTATTTGCTCTAAGGAGTGTGGACTAAGCGTTATTGTTCCAGGAAAATCTATGTGATGCGAAGATACCCCATAATAGATTGGTGGTGCCACTAGAGCGCACTGAGCTTTTTCAGCCGCTTTCAAAGAAAGCCAAAAAGCGTCGTACGCGTCGGTGTCAATTGGTAAATGTGGGCCATGCTGTTCGCAGCTTCCAACTGGTACGATGGCGACATTATGCGCTGTCAAGAATTCCTTTACATCTGGCCATGTGAGCTCGCCTATGTAATAGCTCCTCATTTTCATATATGAGCCCCTCCAAAAGTCTCGTAATGGACTATTTGCCTTATAGGTCTCTTGCTTCTAGGCCGAGGAGCCTCATCTGGATATCCAACAGGAACAATGGCTATTGGCCTTATGCCCTGTGGAATCTTCAAGATTTCTCTTGCTTCTTCCTCTCTGAAGGCGCCGATCCAACATGTACCCAAACCAATTGAGTAGGCAACCAAAAGAATATTCTGTATTGCTGCAGCTGTATCCTGTATACTGTAAAGGGTTTTGCCTCGGATGCCGTAACCTTGGATGGAACGGATTTCATTTGCACATACAACTATTACAACTGGTGCTTCCTCAATGAATGTTTGATTAAGAGCCGCTTTGGCAAGCCTTCTTTTGATTTCTGGTTTTCGAACAATTATGAATTCCCATGGTTGAATGTTTCCTGCAGAAGGCGCGAATCGCGCTGCATCAACAAGCTTTTCAACAATTTCAGATGGTATAGCTTGACTTTTGAACGCTCTTATGCTTCTTCTTCCTTTGACGGCTTCCAAAACATCCATGATTCCACTTTCACCGTTAATCCTACCAGTCTAGGTGCAAAAGCCTTAAGTCTTGTCATGATTCATTTCTGTTAGGATGATGAAGCAGAGAGTCAATAGAGCCTATGCGGTGATATGACTCGACGGGCGAACTGACAATTTCTATTAAGGAAAATTTATCAGCTAAGAACACGAATGAGAAAAGAAACAAAATTTAAAGTTGTGGGAGCGAAGCCCAGGCGGATAATTCTTGCCTAACCATAAAATCACAGAAATCCTTGATAGACTATCGTCAAATCTAATGGTCAAGTACGCATTGTACACAACTGCAGTAATAATATTCTTTGCACTGATATTGCTACCACCGATCTTGGGAATAGTTATCAAATGGGACACGATCCAAGAGGTCTTTAACCAACCTGAACTTATGGCGCGCGCACTTGGTGCGATTGAAAACTCTTTTGTGATAGCGCTGATTGTCTCAGCTTTGGACATCATAACCGGCGTACCTATGGCATGGCTCATTACACGTGGAAAATCGAAATGGCTGAGCGTTTTGGACACGCTTTCGGATATCCCCTTCATTGTGCCCACAGCCGTGCTTGGTTACTCTTTGCTTCTCTTTTGGAAAGAGCCCAGTGGTGTATCATCGCTTTTCGGCAAATCTCTAATTTCACCCGGCTGGCTCCTTGTTATGCTGCTCCACTTTGCATTTTCGTATCCAGTCGTGGTCAGAGTGATTGTTGGAGCATTGCTTGATTACAAGATGGAGTACGAGCAAGCATCAAGAACCCTCGGGGCACCGCCACTCACAGCATCAAGGACTGTGACGTTCCCAATTCTAAGGCCTTCGTTGATAGCAGCCTTCATACTTGCGTTTTCAAGGTCGATCTCAGAGACAGGGGCAACAATTATGGTCGCTGGCGTCTTTGAAAACGGGCCAATCTTCATCCAGAACATGAAAGACTTGCTACCAACTGACCAGATCAGCCAAATAACCTATGAGGGTTCAGTGGTTTTTGCGAGCTTTGTACTCATAGCGGTCTCCTGCCTGATTTTTCTGGTTATTCGCTTTCTCGGTATGAGATTTAAATTGCCGATAAGAAAAGTGTGGCCGACAGTTGAGCGAGAACTTAGTTATTCAAAAGCATCATTCTCTAGAAACGGCGTAACGCTTCTAATCTTCTTCATAATTGTGTTTGTTCCCTCTCTTTTCGTTGCGCTTCCAGCATTTGAAGCTGTCTTTGCGGGAACTTTTCCAAAGGCGCTGTCGGGTATTGGAATATGGGGAGGATATTGGCAAAGCCTCATTATTTCGTACATTCTTGGAGCAGTGGTCACGGTATTGAATGTTGTAATAGGGCTGCCAATGGCAATAATAATTGCGAGAAGAAAGTTTGGACACTTACCATCGGCAACACTAGATGTGCTTACCAACATTCCATTGATTGTTCCATCAATAGCCTTGGGTGTTTCACTCCAGTTCTTTTGGCTAAAAACTTTCGCCTTCATTCCGGAACTACTGTTATTAGTTTTCGCCCATTTGGCAATCACCTATCCGTACTTTGTAAGGTCAATGTCAGCAGCGGTCGAAAGAATAAGCGTTGACCTAGAAGAAGCTTCAAGAACCCTTGGAGCTAAACCTTTAGGGGTTTTCAGAACAATAATTTTACCATTAACAAAGTACTCGATACTTTCAGGCGCAATAATGGTTTTTACAAGGAGCATAAGCGAGACAGGGGCCACACTGGCTGTGCTTCCATCAAGTAGTGCGCTTCGAACAGCGCCTGTAGTTCTTGTTGATTGGGTTCCTCGATTGGGCAAACAGAAAGTTCCAGCAACACCATTGGAAATTGGTTTGGGTTGTGGTTTTCTAATACTGTTCTCCTTCATAATTCTCTTGGTTTTAAGACTAATCGTTAGGGGAAAAGGAAGATACTAGCATGTTTAATATAGAACTCGCAATTTATGAAATAACTTTGTATGATAACATTCAAAATGTGGAGGAAACCTGACCGTGCCTGACGTTCGCATTGCCAATGTTACAAAAAGGTTTGGAAAAATTGTAGCCGTTGACAACATCAGCCTCCACGTTCATGATAAGGAATATTTTTCTTTACTTGGTCCGAGCGGGTGTGGAAAAACAACCTTGCTTAGGCTTATTGCCGGATTAATTCAACCGGACGAAGGCGAAATTTACATTGGCGATAAACTTGTTAACGATGTTCCCCCAGAAGACAGAGACATTGGGTTTGTTTTTCAAACGTTCGCATTGTTTCCGCACATGAACGCTTGGAATAATGTGACATATGGGCCCAGAGTGAAAGGTTTCGACATGAAAAAAGCAGAGACGATTGGACATGAAGTACTGGAAATGGTTAAGCTTCACGAACGTTTCGATGCGTTTCCAAGCGAGTTGAGCGGGGGAATGATGCAGAGAGTAGCCGTAGCAAGGGCGTTGGCGGCAGGAGCAAAACTACTACTTTTGGACGAGCCATTGGGACAGTTGGATGCAAAAGTCAGAAACGAGCTGAGATATGAAATAAGAAGAATGGTAAGGGATTTGAGCTTAACGGCTATACATGTAACACACGACCAATCCGAAGCCATGGTGATCTCCGATAGAATTGCCGTTATGAAGAAAGGAAAGGTTTTGCAGGTCGGGACGCCGAATGAACTTTACATGAACCCGAAGAGCATATTTGTAGCCCACTTCATCGGTGAGTCAAACTTTTTTGAAGGATATGTTTCAAGGGTAAGCAGCAAGGAAGTGGTGATAGAGCTACGCGGTGGGATAAAAGTTCAAGCAGCCAAGAACGACGTGAAGAGTGGCGAAAGGGTTGTTTTGGCGATAAGGCCAGAAACGTTTTTTGTGGAAAGGGGGATAAAGAAAGATAAAAATTCTGTTTTAGGTATGATAGAAAAAGTCACTTTTGAGGGAACAAATGTACGCTATGAAGTTAGGCTTGAAAACCAGGATTTAGTGTTGATCGTCAAACCTTCTCTAACTGAAGAATGGTTTAATATGGGCGAAAAGGTTACTGTAAGTTTTCCACCTGAGAAGGCGCATGTATTCGCGTACCCAAAGGTAGGATTAAAGGAGGAAACATCAGTTGAGTGAACTAGTAAAATGGTTTGAGAAGAGAAGAGAAACAAAAGCGCTAGCGACTATACAGCGGCATCTAGCTTTGACGATGGGGATAATTGAAGACTTGGAAAAAGCCATAGTCTCAGCTACAGAAAGAGATGAGAAAGAGATGCAGAGATGCGTTCGCAGAGTTGCAGGTAGCGAAAAAGAGGCAGACACATTACGGAGAAAGGTTATGGACGAGGTGTCAAAGGGAGAACTCTCGCCAACAGACAGGGCAGATTTAATGGACCTCGTAAAGAGAGTGGACATGATTGCAGACTGGAGCAGAGAATCCACAAGGATACTCGGCGCGATACCTATGGAGCATGTGCCAAACTCGATTAAAGACGAATTCATAGAGATAGTTAAAAGCGTGAAAGAATGTGCCTTTTCGCTTCAAAAATGCGTGAACAAAATGATGACCAAACCTGAAGAAGCCCTTCAAGTAGCCGACGATGTAGAGAGAGCGGAAGAAAAAGTTGATGACATACACGAAAAAGCGAGAACACTGATTGGGAAAGAAGACTTGCCTAGGGCTGGCGTGGCAGTTTTAGTGAGTCAGCTTTTCGAAGCGATAGAGATGATTGCAGACTCGTGCGAAGATGCATGCGACCAAGTGAGGGTGATAATGGTTCGAAAATGAGGTGAAGTCGTATGGGGGAAATGAGAATCGATATTTCAAAACTAAAAAGTGAGGGAAGCGACGTAATCAAGGAACTTGCTGAATTTCTAGAAGAAAGGACAAAAGCTGAAGTGAATACAGCAACAAATGAGATAATTGTAAAAGGCGAAGGAAAAACTGTTTCGAAAAATTATCTGCGAGTGCTTCTGCGAAAGTTTCTGCACAAAAATGAACTGAAAGATTATTTCAGGGTTATAGGCGGCAAAGAAAACACGTTGACGGTTAAAGAAAAGAAAATAGCTGAGGAAGAGTAACCTCTACTTCTTTTTGAACGCCTCACGTTTCTTTTTGGCAAGTTCTTCTTGAACCTTGAGTACGTGATGCCTTGCTACGTAGGCACTCTTGTAGGCGTCCAGCGACTTCCCATTAATAATGTGCTTTTCGGCCTCATCTAGCAAATTCTGCACCTTGGCCAGTATTGGGCCAGCCTCAGTGCTTTTTTGTTCAGGGTTTGACTTCCACTTCGGTAGGTTGCTTTCGTTTTGAAATGTCAACGAAAATAGAAAGAGTGCATATTCTAGTTCTGCTCCGACATGCCAAAGACTGTCGGCAAATGCGTTTTCATCTTTTTTGTTCAAAGCCAGCATTGAATTTTCTAAGTGAGTTGTAGCTGACTTCAAAGACTTCAATATTTTCTCGTTAGCGGCCATTGTCTCCACTCGTTTTAGCACATTAATACTGCCTGTCCTTTTTTATTTGTTTCGTCAAACTTTAAGGCTTTCAATTCTTTTCCTTAACGATAAAAATTATTCCTATCAAAATTAAAGCGGAGCCAAAGACAAACAGTGGTGCTGGCATCTCCTGAAGCATTGCTATACCTAAAACCGTTGCGCCAACAGGTTCAAGCAAGGCCATTGTTGCTGTTTCGAAGGATTTTAGGTTTGATAAAGAGGAAAAATAAAGTGTATGGGCTGTTGCGGTGGGCAATATTCCTAATCCCAAAAGTGGGAGGATGACTTCTGGCTTTTTGGGTAGCTCTACAATTTTGTTTGTTGTCGTTATGCCTAAACCTCCTACGATAATGGCGGTAAACATGTAGATCGGAAACATTATGGAAATCACGCCCATCTTATTCCTAACTTTCATTCCATAATTAAGGTAGACGGATTCCATCAATGCAGCCAAAACAGCTTCTAAATCGCCCTTTAGACTTGGAGAAAAAGCGTTCGAACTTGCAGTAACGGTTTCTGCATAGGCAATAATGCATACGCCTATGAAGGAGATGGTTAAGCCTATAATCGCGACGCTTGATGGTTTTAGCTTGAAGATGAAACTTGAGACAAACATTGAGAAAATTGGAGTTGTGTTGACGAGAACCGTTGCATTTAGAATGGTTGTGTCTTTGACTGCAGATATGAAGAATATGAAATGCAAGCCAAGGAAAAAGCTGAGAATAATTAAATCCTTTATATTCTTTCGTAGGATGCCGTGGCTGAATGATTTTCTAAGAACAAGTGAAATTATGGCTAGTACTAGGCAAGCGATTATTAGACGCCAGAAAGCTATGGAGAACGCGTCTACGCTTTGGAGAAATCTTATGAAGATTGCTGCTGTTCCGAAGAGAATGCCGGCTATTATACCTTCTGTGAGAGCTAGCTTCCTAGTTCTTATAGGCATCTAGATACCTTTTTGATTTTTGAGTTTAGGATTACTTTTAGTCAAGTTTCGTTAATTGATAGTGACCTGATTAATATACCCTTAATCATGCAATAGTCTCAACTATTGAGGTGAATTCGAGAAGGATAGGGCGCTAAGGGAAGGACTTAACAGTGAAACTAGTCAGATATCGCGATAAGCAAAAAGAACGCTATGGTGTTTTGATAAATAATAGAATAGTATGCTTGCCTCGCCTAGCGAAACGTTTAAATGAAAAACTTCCGGAGCGATTAGAAGACTTTGTGGCTTTAAGCCCAAGAAATGTTGAAAACGCTGAACACTTGATTGAAAGAGCTAGAAAAGCAGACATTGAGCATGCTTCCTCGTTAGTTAGCGAAGTAAAATTGCTGGCTCCGGTTTCATGTCCACCTAAAATTGTTTGCTTGGGCTTAAACTATCGAGACCATGCCGCAGAACAAAATGCTACTATTCCAGATGAGCCAATAATTTTCCTGAAACCTCGCACGTCCATAATTGGGCCAAACGAAAGCATTGTTAAGCCAGACCTTGTTAAGAAGCTTGACTACGAAGCTGAATTAGCCATCGTTATCGGAAGAAAAGCCAAAAGTGTTCACGTTTCGGAAGCTAGATCATATATTTTTGGATACACGATCCTCAATGATGTTTCAGCTCGCGACATTCAATTTAAGGATAAGCAATGGACGAGAGGAAAAAGCTTCGATACTTTCGCTCCAATCGGGCCGTGCATAACAACTGTAAAACAGCTTCAGGACGCTTCTAACTTATCTATTCGCACATGGGTTAACGAAGAACTTCGCCAAAATTCAACAACAAAGAACATGGTTTTCAACGTTTATGAAACAGTACATCATTTAAGCCGTGTAATGACTTTAGAACCGCGCGATATTATCGCAACAGGTACTCCTGCTGGCGTCGGTTTTGCAATGAAGCCTCAACCTAAGTTTTTACAAGCTGGCGACATTGTTAGGATAGAAATTGAAAAGATCGGCTTCCTAGAAAACACGGTTGTTAAAGAAAAACAGTCTAAATGAGCTAAATTTCCTTCTCTTAGATCAACTATTTTTAATCAGATCTCTCTCGCAAGCTTCCTTTTTTTCATTAGGAGGCTGGAAATCTCCAGAAGTATATGTTCCAATTCCAAAAGAGATGGAAGATTGAGGATGGAATAATGTTTTGGCTTCTTGACATTATATACCCGAAGAGCAGCCCGGCCGGGAATCTTAGTAAGGCAGCTACGAAAGCCTCCAAGACGACTCCAGAATACTCGTAGTAACTTCTTGGAAAATGCCAAAGAACGGCAAAAAGCAAAGAGGTAGCCAAGAGTCCCTTGATTGTGCCACCAGTGGCGATCAGCCTCGTTTGTATATAGCCTCTCCAAACTATTTCTTCACCCAAGCCAACGATTGCAAAGAAAATGATTCCGTAAGCCAGCGAAGGTGAAAAACCAGTAAAGCCTCCGCCTGCCGAAGAAGCAACGAGTCCTTGAACCATGAACAGGATTGCGCTCAATACGAATCCTAGTGCAAGCATTCGCCCAGCATCCTTTCTGCTTATGCCAATGCTCTTAGGATTTTGCCCAGTTCTTTTCATGGCTACGAGTATAGGCAGCAAAGCCATATTGGTCAAGACTAACCTCCACAACACGTCGACTGCGTCAACAGAGAATGGTGGGCGTTTGTCAAGTTGGAACGTGGGTATGACAATTGTATGCGTCAAGACTCGCCACGCAGAAACCACCAGGGTTTCAGCCATAATTATTAGAAAAGCGAGAGTCGCCTCTCTTCTAGGATTTGCGATTGTTGTAGGTTTTGGATATATTTTCAAGACTTTGGACATTAGATAGACTACAGGAAGCCCAACCGCCAAGAGTACAAATTGAACTGTGACAGTGACCATACTTGGAAAAGACAAGCCAGCATCCACTTCTCTATTAACAGGCATAATCGACTCAGTACGTATATTAGACTTGCCTGCAGATTGCAGATATCGCTAATGGCTTTGTTGAGCGCGCCCTCGTAACCTCAATTTTCCTGTTTTGCATTAACGGAGCAGTGCTGTTTGCTGTAGGCTTAATTTTGCTGTTCATTGAAGAAGGTATACTATAGAATTTGATCAAGTGCACACTACTTTTTCTCGAATTGGTTCATTCTTAAAAGAGACAGATAATAAAATAGTCAGTTGTAAGGACTATTTTTCAACTGAAACTTTGCTTTCGCCTGCTTCTTTTTCAAGCCTTACTACGTGTTCAGCCTTTTCTGCAAAGGCCTCGCTGTGCGTAACTGCTATTATTTGTTCTATCGCCTTGAAACGAGAGATCGCCTCTGCTAGGCGGTCTATTGAGCCATCTTCTCTTCCAAGGCTTTCTGTTGGCTCATCAAGTAAAAGCATGCTTAAACCATGGCCTGTTCTAGACTGCATTATCAGCTGGCCTAGTCCCAGTCGGTATGCAAAAGCGAGCAATGTTCTTTCTCCGCCTGAGAGGTTCGAAACTTCTCTTTCCGCGCCGCTTTCGCTTTTGACATAGGGTGTGTAGGTCTCGTCAATCAAAAGGTTCAACAATGGACCCTCTGTGCCTACTAGGCTGTCAAGAATCTGCTGGACAAAGTTCGTTAGAACTTTTACAAATTCGCTTCTCAGTCTAGGTTGAATACTTCTGTAAGCATCACGTAGGCCACTGATGATTTCGACAATTTTTACTATTCTCTCCATGCGCTCAATTTTCTGCTGGGCTTGGTCGATTCTATCTTTTATCTCATCCAAGCGCTTAATCATGTCTTTCTTGCGGTTTTCCCTAGTTTTCAGCTCGGATTCCAGCAAATAATACTGCCTAAAGACTTGTTCTCTTCGAGTTCTCGCAGCTTCAAGTTCGGATATGTCAAACTTACTAATTTCTCTACGCACGCCTTCAAGCTGCTCAACTATTTTCTTCTCCAATCTTTGCTTTGCTTCAAAATCTTTTGAAAGCTCAGCCAATGCTTTGGATTCCTCATTTACGCGGGCTTCCAACTCATCAAATCGTGAAGTAAGCATTTGAAGGCTTGAAATGGCAACGTTTGCCTTGCTTTTTATTTTCTGCAGTTCTTCGATGTCTCGCTGAAGTTGATCTGTTGTTCTTTGTCGCTCATCATTTTCTTCTTGAATTCTTTGTATTAAGTTGTTTTTGTATTCCTGCATCAGTGGTTGCAGGCAAAGCGGGCAGCGATTCTCAGCGGACAATGAGGAAACCCTCTTATTGTCTGTTTGTATGCCCCTTACGGTTGCTTCTTGCTCGCCCTTGAGGCTGGAGATTTGATCGTCAAACGTTGTTAAAAGCTCTGTCAAGGTTTCAATGGGTTGATCTGGCAAGATCCCTATTTGTTTAAGCTCAGTTTTGTGCCCCTCCATTTGCTTTTCCATAGCGTCTAGGCGTTGCTTCAGATTTTCAGTTACACTTTTTTTCTGTTCAATTTTCTCAGCCAAAGTGGCTGATGCATCTTCAACATTTGTCAGGTTTGCGAGTGTTTGCGCCTCTTTCCGCTTGAGCTCTTCAACTACGGTTTTTACTTCCTCCAGCTTTTTGAGCTTCGAATCAGCTTCCTCTAGGGCTTTTTTGACTTCATTTAGTCTTTTCGCTGTGTCTTGCATTTGAATTTCGATAAGTGAGAATTCTTCAACTGCTTTGTTGTACTCTTTGTTCAGGTTTTCCATTCCAACTACATCGGGGTCTTTTTCATAGGCCCTTCTTTCTCCTTCGTATTCGCGCTGGTAGGCTGCAAGGTTGCTCCATGCTGTTTCGTAGTCTGATAGTCCAAACAATTCGTCTAGGCGTTTTTGCCTTTCCCTAGGCGCTGTGTTTAATAGTTCTTTCAAGTGTTCTTGTCTGACCCACACGATTTCACGAAAAAGCTCCTTATCCAAACCTGTTATGGCTTTAAGCTGTTCTGCTACTGCCTCGCTTTTCACGCTCGCTACTGGGTTTTCGTCTTCGAATAGTTTAAGTTCATCAAAGTCTTGGCTTATGCCTTTT
>CAZADP010000004.1:0-8522 GCA_964483905.1 uncultured Candidatus Bathyarchaeia archaeon
CTGTGGAGCACCCAGAAATGGGTTGTCGTTCTGGTTCATGTCAAGGGTTCGTATGCCAAACTCGCCGCCCACAGACTCAACATTCACTTTAGCATCATATGGCGGTGCAATGAATTGGTCATAATATGCTTTTGCCAAAGGCCAGTCCGTTAGGTCAAGCTCTTGAGGCGATTTCTTGAGAGCCTCCCACTCAGCATCTGCTGTGGAATACAGCTTTATCAGCAATCGGTCAACTCTAGGACCGAACATCTCAAAATTGGTGTCTGCAGCTCTACCTGGCTCTGGAAAATCATTGTAGAACCAAGCGAAAGTCGGTGATACTAGCATTGCAAAGACTAGAAAGCCTATCAAACTATACATTAAACTTTTGCGCATCTCTTCCTTTCTCCTATTTAATTTTCAGCAATATATTGCTATTGTTACGCATTTAAAAAGGTTATGGACAATTGTTACAGTGGAATTTTTCGCAAAAAACGATAAAAAACGGTTTCTTTTTCACCTTTCAATAGTTTCAACAGGAAAAGCAATTGGTTATTTCGAGTAGAGATGGCAAGCTACTAAATGATCTTTTCCAAGATCAAAGAGAGGCGGCTCCTTCTCGCGACAAATGTCGCCTATATAAGCCGGACACCGTGTATGAAATCTACAACCAGAGGGCGGATTCACTGGACTTGGAATCTCTCCTTTAACTCTAACCTCAATGCGTCTTGAACTTGGATCTGGAACTGGTACAGCCGCCACCAACGCTTGACTGTACGGATGCAAAGCATCTTCGATCACGTCATCAGATGACCCTTGCTCCATAACCTTTCCAAGATACATGACAGCAATTCTATCGCAAATATGACGTGCCAAGGCCAAGTCGTGAGTTATATAGAGAAAAGCCATGTTATATTTCTTTATTAAGTCAAGCATCAAATTCAGAACTTCTGCTCTAATAGATACGTCCAACATGGAAACTGGCTCGTCAGCCACTACGAACTCTGGATTCAGCACCAACGCTCGTGCAACCGCTACTCTTTGTCTTTGCCCACCACTTAACTCATGTGGGAATCTTAGCAAAAACTCCTCAGGAGGAACCAGCTGCACATCTTCCATGGCCTTGTGAACCAGCTCTTCCGTTTGTTTCCCACTTATTCCCTGGATGAGCAAAGGTTCTTCTAGTATAGATCGAACGAGCATTCGTGGATTCAAAGACTCGTAAGGATCTTGGAAAATTATCTGCATGTGACGACGGAGGGGTCTCATTTTCTTATCCTTTAAGAACGTTATGTCCTTGTCTTTAAACAATATTTTGCCATCAGTTGGCTTCAAAAGTTTAAGCAGTAATCTTCCAGTCGTTGTCTTTCCACTACCACTTTCTCCAGCAAGTCCATATATCTCGCCTTTCTTGACGTCAATAGAAATTCCGTCAACCGCACGCAGAAACAATTGCCTTCGAGAGGCGATAGTCTGGAAAAACCCTAGTCTAACTGGAAACCACTTCTTTAAATTCTCACATTTTACAATTGTCTCAGACATTGCCTTCACCTATTCTTTCCCTACAAGCCAGCAAGCAGCAGTGTGAGTTTTGCCAACGTTAAAGTCTGCAGGTTTCTTCTTCCTGCAAATGTCCATAACATACGGACATCTAGGATGAAATCTACATCCAGAAGGAGGTTGCAAAAGATCAGGCGGCGATCCTTCAATAGCAGCCATTCGAGTTCGTTCTGCTTTGATGTCTGGGAAAGCCCCTATTAATCCTTGAGTATATGGATGAAGAGGCTCCTTGAAAACGTCGAAAACAGTTCCATACTCCGCAATGTGTCCAGCATACATAACCGAAATTGATTCACATGTCTCAGCAATAATTGAAAGATCATGCGTAATCAATATCATTGCAAGCTGAAGCTTCTCTTTCAAATCCTTCATCAACTTCAGCACCTGAGCTGCTACAATAACATCTAAAGCTGTGGAAGGCTCATCAGCAATCAAAAGCGATGGGTTACACGACAAAGCCATTGCAATCATAGCCCGCTGCCTCATCCCCCCGCTAAACTCGTGAGGATAATTGTCAAGCCGAGAAGGATCTACACCAACAAGCTCAAAAAGCTTGGTAGCTCTCTCCCTCGCCTCAAGGGTTTCCGTTCCGCTTTCATGTAAAGTGATGGCTTCAACTATTTGGTCGCTTACCTTGATTACTGGGTTAAGGGCATTCATAGCTCCTTGAAATACAATAGCGATCTCCTTCCACCTTATATCCTGCCTAACTTCATCTTCATCCATCGACGCTAAGTCCTTATGCTTATAGAGAATGTTACCGCCAACAATCTTTCCACCACTTGGCAAAATCCGCAAAATCGACAACGCAATCGTTGACTTGCCGCACCCGGATTCTCCAGCCAAACCCATAGCTTCAGCTTTTTCCACGTTAAAGCTCGAGCCGTCTACCGCCTTAACAGCGCCTCTAAGCGTAGTGTAGTAGGTCTTTAGATCTTTGACCTCGAGCAAAGGCAAACGTCTACACTTCCTTTTTATTACTTACACGTTGAGTAATACGATATTTAACCTTTTAGGGACAAGTCATGTCAAAAGAATTTTGTGGAATTCCAAAAAACCCATACAACTTATAAGCTTCGATACGTGATGATTCATCATGAAATGCCGCTGGATTGACAAAAACGTAAAAATTCCTGATATTGAAGAAGCAGTTAAGTCTTTCTTGCAGGAACATAGGTTTAAGATAGTATCTGTTAACAATAAAGATTCGAAAAAAATAATAGGAATACTGGAAAGCACTGAAGGTAAAAAGAAAGTTATAGTTACAGTCACCGGAGAGGCTGAGGATTTTACAGTAGACTTAGCTGCAGGTGAAGTTGCCCAAATCATGGCAAAGTTTGCTTCAAACATTACCTTTTTTGGCGGAGGCCCCTTTCAGCTCAAATCTTTGAAAGAAAAAGAGTTCTACCAGAAAATTGAAGATCAGCTGTGGGATTATTTGGAAAAATTCATTGCAGAGAAAAGTCAAAGTTAATTTAGCGTCGAACTCTAAGTTTAGGATTCAACACGTCGTCAAGCGCGAATCCAAGAACTATGAAGGCAACAGCCAATATTGAAATCAGCAAGCCTGGTGGAACTATCCACCACCAGGCGTTCAATGCTCCTGCGCCAGTGGCTTCATTCAGCATTCTTCCCCAAGACATTCGCAGAGGATCGTAGAAACCGAGCCAGCTCAGTGCAGCTTCTGCTGTCACTGCCCCAGGTACCGAAGTTGCCAACGAAATGTAAACCAAAGCCATGACATTCGGCAGAATATGGCTCACTATTACATGAGGCGTCGAAGCTCCCGCAGCTTTCGCAGCTTCCACAAACGGCCTCTCTTTAAGAGTAAGAGTCTGCGATCTCACTAACCTCGCAAAGCCATTCCAACCCAACAGACCCATAAAAATTATCAGGTTTTCCAGTCGAGCACCAAAAATAGCTACTAGAACTACAAGAAATGGCAGCCCAGGAAGAACAAGAAGCAAATCATTTATCCTCATTGACAATTGATCAACAGCTCCGCCTATGTACCCTGAAGCGAGACCAATAAGTAGGCCGATAGTTATGCTTAGAAGCGCAACCGTGGCTCCCACATACAAGGATACTCTTGTTCCGTATATGAGCTGACTAAATAGGTCTCTTCCATATTGGTCAGTGCCTAAAGCACCCCAAGATGTTCCTAACGTATCGAAGCTGAAGTTGTCTATGTAAACTGTAACCGATACGTCACTTGAAGGAGTTTGCGTATCCTTCACATATATCTCGGCACCATACAAGTATGTTCCCGGATTGTTCTCGAATACAGCTCGCACAGGATCTCTGGGCAACGCAAATCTCGGTTCATATTCTCTTGACTGTTGAGCGTTAGAATCCATCCAAGAGATTGACGATTCCCATGTATCCTGAGGGATAAGCCAACCACCAATGTTATTTAAAGCCTTTGTTGTTGGCATTTGGAGATATTGAGGTACGTTGAACCCACCAAAAATCATTTGGGAATACCAAATCGTATATCTTGTCCCATTTTCAGCTTGAATGAACACTCGAACAAGAACAGGCACCTGCAGCGTTCCAAAGCTTGTTAGAGTCCCATTAACGTTGACAGCAATGTTGCCAATCCATCTTCTAGGAGGCCCGCTAAACGGGTACTCATGCCGAGCATACAGCGTTGCGACATATATTTGGTTTGGAAATTGCGAAGCACTGCGATAATAGTTTATAGCAATTGAACCATTTTGTGACGGGTAATGGAACCATTTGGGCATTTTTGACTCAACATAGTTTAAATCCGAAGGTTCGCAAGTGAAAAACTGGTTACTCTCGAATATCCATTCTCCGCTTGGATCCCAAGTTGTCAGTCTAGGAAGACTTGGATCTTGAACGAAATCAAAATTTTCGCTTAGAGTTGGAATTCCCCCTAGAAAGGCAGGAATCTTTTTCAACCAAGATGGTGCAGCGCGGTCACCGGCCAGTAATCTATCGGGCTTTTCAGGGTCTTGTCCAAGCGTATTATAAGGCGTAAATAAGAATGGAAAAAAGGCCAAAAAGACAAATGTACTAATAAGCAACACACCCAATGTTCCTTGCCATACTCTGAATAATTTGACAATGAATGACCCGAATCTTTTTAGTCGAAATGAAAGCATGCTTTCTTTTTTTGCCATGACTCTCACCCAATTTTGATTCTTGGATCCAAGACACCATAGAGCAGATCAGCTATTATGTTTGCAATAATCACACAGATCGATATGACATAAAATATCGCCATCAGCACAATTATATCCCTTACCCCTATGGCGAAAAATGTCCATCCTCCTACTCCTGGATACGTGTATACTGTTTCAGTTATTATTGCACCTGATAATACGAACCCGAAGCTCAAAGCTGCGCTAGTGATTATCGGAAGCGACGCATTTTTCAGTGCGTGCCTTAATAATATGGCAGTCTCTCCGACTCCCTTTGCTCTAGCAGTCAAGATATAATCTTCTGTGATTGTTTCTATCATTGTAGCTCTTGTTAAAAGAAGCCAGCCGCCAAAGTTAAAAAGAACCAAAGTCGTTAAAGGAAGGAACAGATGCTTCACAAAACCACCCACTAGATTGAGAAGATCTGGTAGCATTATTCCAAGCTGGATGTTTAGTGCAGATGGTTGGAGAGAATATGCCAAGGAGAAAGGTTGAGGCCAATTACCTCCAGCCCATTCTCTTGGAAAAGCGCCGGCATTAGGAAACCAACCTAACGTTGTAAAGAAAATGAAGAGGAACACCATACCCATCCAAAAGGTTGGAAGTGCACCTGTAATCAGGGAGCCGAGTACAGAGAATGTGTCAAAAGTTCCGCCCCTCCTTTGAATCGCCAAAATTCCCAAAAGCACGCCTAATATTATAGAAACTAATGTAGCCCCTCCTAGCAAAAGAACAGTATATGGTATCTTTTCCCCCAAAACATCGGACACTTGCCTCTTATCAACTATAGCTGTCCCAAAATTGAACGTAACTAGATTCCGAACATATTTGGCTAACTGTATTGGTAGAGAATCATTAAGACCCCACACCTCTCGTAGCTTTGCCTCCTGAGCAGTTCTCTCCTCTTCTCTCATGCCTATCTGAAACTCTGGCATCAGATAAGCAGCTGGATCGCCAGGCATTGCCTTAAAAATCATAAAATTAACTACAATCACTAGTAAAATCAAAATGACAGAATATATCAATCGCCTGAAAATGAACCCTCGAAGGCCCATTTCAAACCCCAGAACTTTACTAGAAGAGTAAGACTCTTAAGCTTTTGCCTTTCTAATGTTTTAGCTCCAATAGTAGAGCGGCGCGAAATCAATGACATAAACTACGATTTGAATGGCAAAGCAAGGTCTCCAAAGCCTTAAATATGCCAGAAAGGACATAGAGGGTTAATTTGGGGGACATGAATTGCCAATAGAAAGCAGAGGTTGGGCTTTCAGACTTTCGCTTGTTGGCTCTATTTTGATTTTTTTAAACGCGATATGGATAATTAGTAACAATAATAGCCCAATTGTGTTAACTACAAATTCCAATCTGACAACGGTTAGCGCGATAAATAACTCTACGGATTTTTGGGGTAGAACCTCGTTTGGATATAAAGGAATGGTTGAAGGCAATTGGACACCATTCTGGCTCATATTCACATTAGCATTATTTGGTTGCACCATTCAGATATATCGCAAACCGAAAATGCATAAAATTCTTGGGATTCCTATGGTGATTTTTTCACTGCTCAGCCTTCCTATAGGAGGAGGATGTATAATCGGCTCAATCTTGGCGTTTATTGGAGGCATGATGGCTATAGAGTGGCCGAAGTCTTTCTCTGATACTTTTATCGGGAAGATGATACGGGCCGTCAGGTTGGACCCCAAAGTATTAGGAGTACTTTTCAATGATCCCAACACCGTGCAAAGTGGACTACTTGCTTTGTTGTTTACTAGTATTGTCATGGGTTTGGGAAACACAATTTACGTCTTTAATGTCAACTTGATTAAGACCAAAGCAACTGATGCTTATGAGATACTTCTGCGGGGAAAACTTGGCATGGACATAATGACCATAGCAAATGGAGTTTCGTTTATAGGAATTACATTCTTGAGATGGATCGCGTTTTCAACGATTCTTTATGTTATCATAGTTAAGCTGAAGGGGCATGAAGCTGATTATGGTAAGATAGCTTATGCTGTTGCATTTGCCTTTGTTCCTCTATGCATTCAAGCATTCTTACCAATGCTATTTTCAAATGAGCCTTATCTCTCATTTAATTGGCCCTTTACAGTCTTGGTGCTTTCAACATTCTGGGTAGCCTTGGTTGTGTTGGTTTTTACCAAACATGTGTTTGAGCTCAAAATAAGAGAAGCACTAGGTGTTACGCTTCTTGCAGGAGCGCTGTATTTGCTTTTAGAGTCTTCAGCTATTTTGGTAATCATGTCTGGTCTGTCGGTATCACTGCCTGGAGTGATACTCCAACTTAAAGCTACATCATTAAGCGTGATACTCTTGTTCTTTTCGCTTGCGGTAACGGTAGCAATATTGTTAGGCGCGCTTAGCAGAAAACGAACGTAGTAGCTATGCTTACTAGAATAGGTTGCATGGCTTAGTATTTTGCTTTTTCCTGTTCCTTCTCTTGCTCCTTCGACACTATCCAATCTTTATATCCAGCAACAACTCCCCACAAGACAATAAGGCATATTGTCGCTATTATGCGAAGTTCAGCTGGGAGATTCAGAATTCCCCAAACAATGACAAGTGGAAGGACTATAACGAGTACCACTGAGAATATTGTTATCCAAATCCACTTATCACGGAGCACAGCACCCATCTTTCTTGCCCAAGCAAAAAAAAGGAATAAACAGATATTTATGCTTTAAGTGCCCATAGCCTAACTTTTTGTTCTCGTACCTATCTTGATAGAACAAAATCCTTCTTTCTCATGAAAAGTATAATCAGTGTTGTTGTCAGTAAGGAAACCAAAATCGAGGCTAGAAGTGCCTTGATTGTAAACTCTGGTATTAATAGGGCTTGACTTGTTGGGTGTGAATAAGTGAAATATGCATAGATAAACAAATCATCCTCCCATTTTTTCATGTTTGAAGGAGGAATTCCATTAACTAAAATAGTGAAATTATCGCCCCATAGTTTTCTCACGAGCTCCTTCTGGATACTTATCCTGCAAAAACCCAAAGTTTGAGCTGAACCTGTAAAATTGAGACTTATCTTGCTCTCCAAAGGAAAAACCTTGAAAATATGTTCACTGGAATTAGAAATGATTGTTATGAAATGTTCGCTGTTGTCCCATGTAAACGTGTGATTAGAAAAGATTCCAGCAAGTGGATAGTTGTCCATGTTACTGGGGTTGATAGTATGGGGCATATCGTCAATGCCGTCCAAGTCATTGTCTACGACCACATTGTTACTCCAGTAGTTCCCACCTACAGCGCGAGTGTTATTCCACGAGTTGACTGAATTGTCCGTGTGGAACACTTGTGATGTGTTGTTGATGAAATTGTTGTTGAAAATAAGGTTCTGACTGCTGTTTTGAACTGCGAAACCCCAACTGTTTTCAGAGAATGTGTTTCCACAAAAGACATTGTAGGCTGACCCGCTCAACAATGCTCCCGATCTAGTGTTAGCCCTGATCTCGTTTTTGCAAAACTTGTTGCTTATTGCGCCGATCGCTTGAATCCCATCGTCATTGCCAGCAATGTTGTTTTCTTGAACAAGATTTCCAGTGCTGCGCTTCTCCGGAACGAGTGGAGAATACGAAAATTGCAGGCCGATCTGGTTGTTAGAAAAGTTGTTTTTTGAGATGTCATTATCGTTTGACAAGTCAAGCAGGAAACCTGCATAATTTTCTTGAATGTTATTTTGAGTTATAATGCTACTGTTCGAGGATACGAAGTGAATCCCATAATTGTTGCTTACGAAAGTCATGTTTTGTATCGTAATTGAAGTTGAATATACTGCGATCACTCCATCAAAATT
>CAZADP010000004.1:8622-18902 GCA_964483905.1 uncultured Candidatus Bathyarchaeia archaeon
CAAAAAAAGGCCCCACACTCCAAAGTTGAAACTATTATTCGCCATGCTATTGTTTACTAGCGTAATGTTAGAAGAATCCCAAATGCGTATTCCATGCTGGCTATCGACGACAACATTGTCAAGGATTTGATTATCATGAGATTGTTGAATATATATACCAGCCCGAGCTCTTATGTCCCCTTCTATTCGAAATCTTGCGAAAGTAACATTGTTAGCTCTGATATTTACTACATCGCCACCTTCAGAACTTCTAATTATTGTTGGTGCTGTATCACTTCCATAAATCTTCAGGGATTTGGTTATGTCAATATGTTCATTATATGTTCCATTCTTCACAAATATCGTGGTTCCTTCAGACGCATTGTCGATTGCCGATTGAATTGTAGGATGTTGATCTGGAACCACTATAAGAGGTGATGTGTCTAGCTTTAAGCTTGGATTAACTGCTGCAACATATTGAGAAATCATGATTAGAAAAATCAGAATGACTAGAAATCTGTATTTCATTCCATTCCTCTACAAACCCATTTGCTAGTTTCCTTTTTGAGCAAAGTTTCCGATGGTCCCCCAATGATTGTTGTTTTTTAATCTTATTATTTGTTTCGTGCCATATCACTATGTAGAAATTGTATAATGACCTTTCAGTAGATAATCATGTTTCTGAATTTTGAAAAAAGTTTATGAGAAGGGACGCACCTCAGAATAATTGAGAGGAGCATCTGAGAAGGAAAATGAACAAGATTGCTATAGCTCTTGGCACCATTCTTATTCTTTCAGGATTGATTTTGCTTTCAGTACAGGGAACCCAACAGCTTACAGTCAATGGGAAAGATCAGTGGTACAAGGAAGTCGAGGAAGCATGGAGTATTCCACCCGCCTACTTCAAAAAGGGAGAAATCTTAAGCCTGAAGTATAGGGTTGGATCCAATTGGGGTTGGCCGCCAAACGATTCAACTTCAATTGAAGGTATATTGTTCGAACGTGTGAAAGTCTTATTTGTTAGATTTACAGAAACCTCGTCTGGCAATTATACCGAATTTGCCGTGATATTGATTATACCTGCTCCACCATATGACCCCTCAGAAATATCCGCACATCCCCGAATAGAAATGACTCACAATGGTGGGGTGCTTGCAGTATTGAACTACACCAAAGTAGATGAATATGGAACTGTGCAATACTATACTGAAGAAAACATTGGAGGAATGGCGAAATACAATGGAAGTTATGCGGTGGCGACAGAACTTTATGTCGAAGGCGGTCCAAGACTACAAAACATTGTGGAAGAAAACAATCAAACACATACGGAATGGGTGGACCCGGATCCTCCTCCAAATCTTTATTTGTACAATTTGAGTGTAGGGGTTTCATACCCCTACAAATCTCTCCTGATAGCAAGCCCAGTAACGATAGGCATAGGGGTCGCTGCTTTTGTTTGGGGAACCAAGACAAACAAGAGCAAAATCCCACACAAGAAACTTATTCAAGCAAAATAAATCTGACACTCCGATAAACTATGGGAGACGCCCATTTCCAAGTTTCTGACAGAAACTAGGATGTAACATTCAGCCATGTCTGGCTATTGTAGTATTTGCTAAAAGTCTACTAAAATGAAATTAGAGAGTTAAATCTAGCGATTGAATACACATATGAAATCGATAAAAAGCCACAAGCAGAACGTGACATGGAAGGTGATTATTCCCATAATGAATCCCAAAAGTCCCTAAGCACGGCCATTTTAGACTTGTTAAAAACTAACAAATAGACAATTGCAGATGTACTTATGAGCGAACCAATAACTAGGCCTATGACACTCGCTACTGCAAAGCCGAGCGTGCCGCCAATGAGGACCAAGTAGACAATCCTTTTGTTGATGATTTCTAAAAACATCGTAATAAAAAGCAATAAGACCATATTTGCTGTGGCTCCCCACAGTAGCATTGTTGTAACGTACAGGTCACCTTCCCGAACGTCTGGTCCAGGAAAGATTGGATATGCCTGCTCTCCAGGTCCATAATTAGGGTATAATATCATTGAAACGTTCCCTGTAAAATGCCCGGTTCCTGCAAACCAGTAGTAAGGATAAAGAATTGGGTTGTAAACGATGTCACAATAGAAGCGTCCTATAGCATAGGTTCCATAACTTCTGAATCCCAGGGGATATGGGAGTTCTTTGATTGATATGACATGATAACCTATGTTGGCAAAAAATCCGAGAAGAAGCATAAGTAGGGTGAAGGCTAAAGCAAAAATGACCCTTTTGAGTACTTTTACATATTTTGTTCTTGGACCTTGCAATGTTAAGTCCTCATAATTCTTAGAAAAAACTAAGCCTTTAAGCCTTTGCTCTCGAGAGCAGCTGTTCACAATAAAAAAAGGGAGAAGATTGACCTTATTTTTGCAAAGGAGTAAGCGTTAGCATCGTCGATTCATTCAAATCGATGGGAGAACCAGTAGAATCGATTATTTCCGTTTCAAGAAATCCTTGTTTCAAGACTATCGTTGGCTCCTTATAGTTATCTATAAAGTATCCAAATGTGACAGTTGCCAATTCCCCACTGCCATCAATTCCATGAACATTTCCGCACAAAGTGCCGCCAAGAAAAAGCCCATTGTCGATAACGTCGGTGACGCTAACGAAGTATGGGTACTCAACGTCAACGAAATCTCCAGGTAAAACTTCCAAGACCTTCAACTCGCTCGAGTCAAAAATGATCACGGCTTGCCATGTATACAAATCCTTGACATTATGGATGCAAAGAGATACAGTAAAGTCTCCTAAAATTGCTGGTTGAGTTTCTATATATTGTTGTGGTGGTGCAAGGAACTTTGCTAGAACATATCCAGATGTGGAGAAAGTTATCATAAAGGCAATCAACATTAAGCCTGTTCTCAGCTTCTTGTTATGGAACCCGTTCAAAAATCCATTCACAAAATCTTTGCCTTTGTCCTCAATCCCTGGGGATCCATTCAGCCTATAACCACCATCGTCTTTGATTAGAACCCCTTCTTTGCATAGTTTCTGAAGTCTTAAATTCAAGGTTTTCCTTGAGAGTTTTGTAATGTGCAGTAATTCAGTGAAAGTTCTAGGATGCTTGCCAGTTGCGTTCTTGATTAAGCCAAAGTCTATTTCCCTGCGGTTTTCCAAATTTATTGTCATTCCACAATTTGGACACGTAACTTGAGGCATATTGCATCACATGATTTTAATGAGAAAACGTCAGATATAAAGGTTGGTTTAATAGAAACTTTTGTTTTGTCTCATCTGAAAGCAGCAAGTTTCTATGAAACTAGATAAAGAACGATGTTGTCTGCAGATTTCCTTTGCCAAAACAATCAAACTCGTAGGAAAATTGAAGAACAAAGGAATGATAAAGAGTTATGAAAGCGGAAGACGCGGAGCAGTAACTCCTTAAAAAGAGCTAACTATTCAGCGATTTTTTTAGGTTGACTCTTATCTCAACGATCTCTTCCACCGTTGTAGCATCTTCAGGCGCCTTGTCAAGCCTATAGTTTCCTGTGAAACGTGGAAAGCGAATGGCGAGACCGCTTCCTTTACGGATAGCATCTATGGCGCATGTGTGGATCGGGCTTAATGTTATTTCTGCGCCCAAGATTTCGATTGCTACGGTAGGTTCAAATCAGACGTCGGCTTCAAGCATTGAAGATACGGAAAACACGTATCTGTACGTTGCTCGTTCAGCAGATGGACTTGTTCAAGAGATTGTTATAATGGGTGAGCATGTTATAGACGAATTTCCTTCGATAAGTGTCTTCGGTTTTATTGTAATGTTGACAACATTACTCATTGTCAAGTTCGTCGAAATTAGAAAACACGCTAACCAAGAAGAGAATTCTTCCGGATTCTGACTGATTAATTCTTCCTTGCATCGTGTCTTATTATTTTGCTGCATCTTCACAGCTAGGAAAAATAAGAAATTTCTAGGATTGCAGTAGTAGCCACCCGGTTTGTTAGCCGATCCATCCGAACCTTTTGGCGATACTGGCAATGTCCTTCATGTCGATCTTGTAGTCGTTGTTTATGTCTCCTACGAGGCTCCACCTAGAGTGACCTGGACATGTTCCAAATGCCTTCGACGCTTCAGCTATGTCCTTTATATCAACTTTGAAGTCAGAGACAGGCAATTGAGGATCGACATAATAGCTGCCCGTAATGTCTGCTGAGGGATGGTAACCTCCCCACGGCTCTAAGGGTAATGTTGTCCACAGATATTTTGTTGCGTTTAGCCAACCAATCATAGCTGTGGGTGACTTGACAAATACGTTGATGTCAACTCTTATTTTGCGTTTCATGACACCCGTATGCGACCAAGTCCAATTCGAACCAGATTGCTCAGCTGGGCTAAGCATTATGTTAGTTTCAACTGATTCCACAACTGTTCCATTGGGATAAGTTACCTTGCTATAAACGTCTACGGTTATAGAACAATCGTAGTAGAGATTACCTATTGTAAAACTAACCGTGTGGCTTTCACCATACCTAGTTTTAGACAATGTTGAACCGTCGATTCTCCATACCAGATTTAGGGGCAAGTAACGCCAGTAACCCATCGGCGACATGACCAGCGTGCTGCTAGCGTGACTCGTTTGAACGCTGCCGCCGGGTATATTTGCAACCAATAAAACGCGACTGTTTGCAACGTATTCCTTGAACCGCCAAGGTCCGGAACCAATCATATTTGGGTCAGGCGCAGGTCCCGTTAGCACGTCTAAGGGTGCAGTTTCCACGATGGGCTTCCACACATGTTTTGGCAAAATAACTTCGTTACTTATCCAATTGAGGGCTATAAGACAACTTTTGAAGTCAAACAGCATTTCGAAGTTGTATGGATCTAAGATTTTAAGATCCACCATTGGCTTGTTCCAAGACTCACGCCCATGCCAAGTGTTCCAAATAGGCCAAGGCAATCGCTTTTCCATTATTCGCCACAATTCAACCCAGGTGAAGTATACGTCTGCTGTGGTGATGGGTATACCATCATGCCATGTTGCCTCAGTTCTCATAGCGAATTTTACTTTGGTGCATTCTCCATAGACCGGATGATTGTACGTGCCCACCTCAAAGTTTTCAGCCAGCCACGGCATAAATTCGGCAAGGTTGTTGGGGTTTCGTATTATCAAGCTTTCATAAATTTGTTTGAGCACCTTCCAATCCCAATCCCACTCGGCAAAAATTGGGTTGAATGATTTTAGCTTAGTGGTCCTAAACCCCCAACGTATGGTCATGTTTTCACCGTCGCCTCTGTCATATTCTTTGGGATGCATGTTGAGGAAACTACAGAAATTGTCGATTCCGCTAGCAGGCATGTTTACCGTGCCTTCCCAGTATTGGGCTCTGTAAGCGTTTTCTCCATCGTCTGGTGTTATTGGCGTCCATTTGTTGCCGCCCGTGTAGATTCGACTCATGGCCTTGCTGGCTGCGTTACTCCATAATGGAACACTTAAGGCTTCTGAAGCAAAAACTTCTTGGGCTAACCAAGCATTTACCTTAGCTTGCTCCGATGTCGCGGAAAGTAGAACATTGTTGCTGTAAGTGTTGAAGTCTGGATTGTTAATGCCGGCGTAGTTGGGGGGTCTACCTGGATGCCAGTAGTAGTCCCAGTTCCATAAAATCAGGTGATCTGGATCTACTCCTAAACTCCAGCCACCAGTGTAGAGATGGAAATTCTTGTATATGTAAACTTGATCCAGTACCTGAATTACAATGTTGTAAATTCGGCTGACTCTGACTTTAACAGCGTTAAGTTCGTCTGCCACCAAGTTTCCAAAGGCTAGCCTTTCAGGATCATCATATCTGATATAGAACTTAAGGTCCAAATATTCGCTTAGTTCTTCTATATTGTTGTGGTTACGGTCCCAATATCTCCATCCTGTAGAAGCATTTACAGGAAAGCCATGCAGGTCCAGCAATACTTCGGCAGCCGCCCTCAAATATGGATAAGTTAAGTTTTCTAGTGCGCCGCCTGGCCTAATCTCGGGATGAGCATAGTTACCCATAGAAGGTGGCACAGGCGTGTATATGGAAGCGTAAAATCCTTTTCCAATTATTACGTCAAGCTGACTTCTATCTACTAGATGCGCAATCGCCTGTCTAAATTCCCTTACACTGCAAGGATTTGGATAAATTGGATTGGGATAAGCTGGGTTCGGCGGATTTCCAAGAAATTCGTTATTGTTATTGTTTATGTCTAAAATGTAAATTCCATATTCAGCTCCATAAGAAAATGTGCTAATCGTCTGGTTATATGGCAGTTCTGTTGCAGGGTTTATCGCGTTGCTTGTGAACAAATCATAATATGCTGTTGATAACGGCCAGTCTGCCATGTCGATTTCACCCCTTGCCAAAGCATCCCATTCAGCTGTTTCATTTGGATAAAGCTTGATTAGTAGCTTGTCAGCTCTTGGACCAAACCTCTCAATCTTCTGATCACTTTGCATTCCATCCTGACAAACCCACGAGTTTGTAGGAATAATGAGAAGCGCAAGCATGAGAGAAATATACAAGACGAGGAAGAGATTTTTCCGCATTTTCTCCTCTTCACCAATAGATCAAAGAATCGAAGTTAAAAAATTTTACTGAAATACAGTTGCGCACTTTTTGTCTACTCATCAAATGTTCATAACAAATTTGAAAAACTAGGAATAAATCTCTCAAATAACGTTAAAAATCAAAGATGGAAGTTTCAGCATTGCGTTGAAAAGAAAGCTAGAACATTAATTCAAGTTAAGCCAGCAATGTTACATTTAGACTAAGCTTCAACAATTGTTTTCAGTTGACTACGATACATCTCTACTACTTCAGCTGAAGTAGTTGCATCCTCTGCTCCTTTATCAAGACGATAGTTTCCAGTAAACCTTGGAAACCTTATAGCAAAACCACTACCTTCGCGGATAACGTTCATTGCACATACATGGATCGGGCTTAATGTTATTTCTGCGCCGAGAATCTCGATTACGACAGCTGGCTCAAACCAAACGTCTGCCTCAATTATTGATTGAATTCTTGGATGCTTGTGGGTGATTTTATGCTTCTGCAGCATTTTTGGCAACTTCGCCAAATCTTCATCTGTGAAGCCTGTTCCGCATTTTGTTAAAGTCTCGAAAACATCTTTTTCGGGGTTGTATGCTGCTAGAAGCAGTGCTCCGTAGGTTCCGGCTCGTTTTCCTCTGCCATGGAAGGCTCCGACAATCACTAGGTCCACTGTGTCTGTCATTTCGCTTTTATAGTCCCGCTTGTATTTTATCCAGAGCCAACCTCTGGCTCCAGCTTGGTAAACTGAGTCTTCTGCCATTGACTTGCATACAAGGCCTTCGCACCCGTTTTCTATCGCTTCCAAGAAGAATTTTTCAAGCTCTTTCACGTCGTTCGTGATTATGTACTTAGCAACTTTCACCCTATCGCTTTCTTTAATTGCGTCTTCAAGTGCTTGCCGCCTAATCGGATAAGGTTCCAAGGTCAAGTCGTTACCATCAACAAAGAGAGCGTCAAACATGAAAAGAGAAACTGGATACTCTTCAATAGCTTTTTCAATTCCGTACTTGCGTCTGCGATGCATTAACTCTTGGAATGGTCTCATCTCGCCCGTGTCAGCGTCTATGGCAACGCATTCGGCTTCTAACATGGCGTCTCTTGCTTTCACATAACTTTTGGCCAGTGCGATGGCGTCTGGGTATTGGTTAGAGATATTTTCCAGCCTTCTGGAAAACAGATTAATTTCGTCGCCTTTCTTGTGAATTTGTATTCTTTCACCATCGTACTTGTATTCAGCTATGCATCTTCCGCCAAGCTTTTCTAAAATTTCGTCTGGTGAGGATAGCCTTTCGGCTAGCATGGGTCTTATGGGTTCACCTATTAAAACTTGAAATTTCTTAATTCCCTTCAATCCTTTTTCAGCCACGGTTTTTGCAACTCTCCCAAGGTCCGAGGAAATGCTGTAAGCTCGTTCTACGAGTTCGCGAGCTTCTTTTCCGCCACCATAGGCTATGGCTAAAGCATCGAGAACCGTCATGTCAGCAATGCCTAAACGCAAATTTCCAGTAACGGTTCGCATGATGTATTTGGCCTCTTTAGGAGTTGCATCAGCCAAAAGTCCAGCCAAAAGAGCAGTTTTAAGGTCTACAGTGCCCGAGCCCGAAGCCCTAGCCATTTTGTTGAAGGTTTCATAGACTTTTTCAACGGTTAGAGGTTGCTGGAAAAATGTTGCTTGTCTTTTGTTAGCCATAAAATTCTGAGCTGTTTCACCTATGTCTCCGGTTTTCTTCAAATCTTCTTCAATTTCTCTTTCCTTTTTTCCAGAAGCTCTGGCGAGGGCTTTTATTGCAAGTTTCTCGGCTACACCTATTTCGAGACCAACGAAATCTGGGTATATCTTACCCTGAGTTAAGTATACAACTTTGTCAATGATGTCTTTCTGTGTGTTTTTTAGAAGGTCAACGAGGAAGTCTGTCATTTCCAGTCTTTTAGTTGTGGATTCTATTTTTTCGTAAGCTTCAGCGATTACAGCGTATCTCAATAATTAACCTCACAAATACAATGCGAATGCAAGATATTAAAATTTCAGTTTGTCAAACCGCATCTTCAGGAAAATCCAACCTAAAAGGTTTCATAATGGACTATTTGATTTATGGGTCTTCTGCTTGGTATCGAAGGAGCCTCAGCCGGATAACCAACAGAAATTATGGCGACTGGTCGTATTCCACTGGGAATTTTTAGGATTTCCCCTGCTTCCTCCTCTCTGAAAGCGCCAACCCAGCACGTGCCTAACCCGAGAGAGTAGGCAACCAAATGAAGGTTCTGAATGGCAGCAGCCGTGTCCTGTATACAATAGAGGGTTTTGCCTCGAATACCATAGCCTTCAAAGGAGCGATTTTCGTTTGCACAAACTACAATTACGACGGACGCTTCTTCAATAAACGTTTCACCCAGAGCGGCTTCAGCAAGTCTTCTTTTGATTTCTGGTTTTCGAACGATTATGAATTCCCATGGTTGAATGTTTCCGGCAGATGGCGCCCACCGCGCTGCATCAATAAGTTTTTTGATAATTTCCGCTGAAACATTTTGGCTTTTGAAGGCTCTTATGCTTCTTCTTCCTTTGATAGCTTTTAAGACATTCATGTTTTCCACCATTTAACAATCCAGTAATGTTGTGTATCAGCTTTAAAGCTTGCATAATTAATGAAAAAGATTTTAACCTAGATTTCATTTATTAGTATAATAGAACTATGAACAAAAATACTTTACGAAATATCGCACTTTTAATTGGAATTTCACTAATTTTAGCATGTGTAATTCATATTTTTAATCTTTGGCTTTTCTCTTTAAAGCCGCTACTCGCACCAGCAGATGCCACGTTTCTGGAAGGGATAATCTCCATTGGATTAGGTATCTTATTTTGCATTGGTTCAGGTGGAATAAACCCAGACACTAGAAAAGCGGCAATGTTAGCTGCACTTGCAGACGTGTTAGGAAAGGAAGTTATAGGGCCATCAGAGGTGTATAAGAGAGATGCGTGGAAACCGAAAGGCTTCATTCGGCTTGGATTGATTTTCATTATTACAGGGATAATACTGGTCATCATATACTCCATTTCATTCTATGCTGAATTATAGAAACTTGAGCAAGCTTGTGTTGCAAAAGCCTTAAGTCTTGTTTGCACTTCATCTTTCTAGGATGATGAGGCTGAGAGTCAATAGAGCCTAGGCAGTGATATGACTCGACGGGCGAACTGACAAGCTTATCAACTTCGTGCAGCCCACAGATCTGCTTGAACGTCGTGCTGAAAAGCTTAACAACCTCTTCCATGTTCAAGGCGTCTTCAGAAGGCTCAATTGTCTCGACAATAGTTTTCTGCCTCGTCGCGACAAACCTACAACGCTCAGGATGGCGAACTGACACCTTCTTGTAAGGAAAATTTATCAGCTAAAAACACGAATGAGAAAAGAAATAAAATTTAAAGTTGTGGGAGTGAAGCTCAGGCGGAGAAATAATTGCCTAAACCTAAGATTACAGAAGCTTTGGATATGCTTTCATCAAAAAAGGCTGTTAGATATGGAGTATACTTAACCGCAGTGACAATATTCTTTGCATTAATACTGTTGCCGCCAATACTCGGAATAATAATCAAATGGAACACAATGCAACAGGTTCTGAACCAACCACAACTCATGGCCCGCACACTGAGCGCAATTGAAAACTCTTTCACAATAGCCTTGTTCGTCTCCGCTTTAGATGTCGTAACTGGAATCCCGATGGCATGGCT
>CAZADP010000005.1:0-17592 GCA_964483905.1 uncultured Candidatus Bathyarchaeia archaeon
AGCCTGTTAGAAAGGATGAGTATTTTCAGAGCTTATGATATAAGAGGAATCTATGGCGTAGACCTAACAAACGAGATGATGAAGAAGATTGGCATGGCCGTTGGAACCTACAGTCCAGGTAGTTTCACCGTCGGCATGGACATTAGGGAGCACAGTCCCCAGCTTGAAAAAGCATTAATTTCAGGATTGATAAAGACAGGATCAAATGCATATTTAATTGGAACATGCCCGACAAGTCTCAGCGTTTTTGCAAATTGGAAACTCGGGAATGATGTAACAGCATACATAACTGCATCCCATTTGCCAGCTGAATGGAACGGCGTCAAATTTTTTCATAGAGACGGAGTCGGGTTCTTTGAACATGAGAATAAGAAACTGGAGCAGATCCATCTTTCAGACGACTTCAAAAAAGGTAAGGGATCAGTCAAAAACGTGAAGGGGATGGAAGAAGAATACGCGAACTTCGTAGCAGATAGGATAAAACCAGAAAAGATAAAGGTTGTTGTTGATTTCGGAAATGGAGCTGCATGTTTGCTAGTCCCAAGAATATTAGGGAAACTCGGTGTTGAAGCCAAATTCCTTTTTGACTGGCCTGACCCGAAATTCTTAAACAGAGACCCCGAACCGAAGCCAGAGTCCTTGACAGCGTTGTGTAAGAAAGTTGCAGAGGAAAAGGCTGACCTTGGAATAGCATTTGATGTTGATGGTGACAGAGCGTTGTACGTTGACGAGAAGGGTGAAGTCATAATGGCAGAACAGAGCGCGGTTCTATTCATAAGGGACATAATGAAGACTCAGAGAGGACCGGTTGTTGCCAATATCGAATGCTCAAGTCTCATAGAAGACGAAGTTAAGAAGTACGGCGAAACTGTTTTCCGCATACCAGTTGGCCACACATTTTTAGTGCAAGAAACAAAGAAACACAACGCAGTTTTCGGTGTCGAAAAGTCGGGACACTTGTGCGTGACAAAGTTCTTCTGGTTCGATGATGCAATCATAAACAGCATGTATATGATTGATATAGTTTCAAAGATGGATAAAAGAGTGTCAGAAGTCCTGAAAGACATGCCGCTTGAGTTCTTTGAGAGGATCGAGATAGAATGCTCCGACGAAACGAAGTTCGAAATCGTTGAAAGGATAAAAGAGAAGGCTATAGAAAACTACCAGAACGTAAATACAATCGATGGCGTAAGAATAGATTTTCTAGATTCTTGGGCACTCATTAGGGCTTCAAACACTTCACCGAGACTTCGTCTGTCCATAGAGGCGAAAAATGAGAAAACACTTAGAGAACTGAAAACCAAAACGATGAATCTTGTGAATAGTATTCTGAAAAGATACGGGAAATGATCAGATGACATATCTATTGTAATGGTTTGTGACAACCCGCAACTACTATTCCACGCGCGCATATTTTGGCCTACGATTGCTTTGATAATGTCAGGTTAGGAGAGACTGTTAGAAATCCTCATGGACTTTTTTTTGACCTTTCCATGTCCCACCGTCTAAACACTTCTTCTGCAATTCGCGGCCTAAAAACAAAGATATCTTCTGGACGTTTTACGTATAGGTAAATCATGTAAACCCTCTCAAATGCTGTTGACCTAACTAGCATATGATCAATCTTTCTAGGAAGCATGCTATTAAATTGTGCCAAAACTCCGTCAAAGATTTCTTCTATCTTTGTTGTGGAAACGCTGTGGTCAAATCCTATTTCGAAATTGTAACAATAAAGGCTAACGTTTTCCTCGCTTTCATAAAGGTAGTTTGTTATGTCTCTATCCATGATCTGGAGGTTGCTGATTGAGACAATGTTCTTTCCAATCGTCAAAATTTTGGTGTAATTGATTGTTATTTCTTGTACAATTCCCTCGACAGTTCCGACACGGACATAGTTGCCGACTCTGAAGGGACGTGTTGCAATCAGATAGAGTCCCGCTATGACATTTCCAATTGTCTTAGTTGAAGCAAAGCCCACTGCTGCCCCTCCAAGAGCGGAAAAAGCGACAAGCCATTCTGTAGGCAATCCGCCTACTCTGACAATGGTGGCTGCAACGCCAATGAGGATTAACATGCGGAAAGTCAAGATCAAGTTGTTAGTTACGTTTGGCTCTAAACTTGTTCGCTTCGCAAATCTTTTCAAATATCTTGTGACCAATCTTTCAAGGGTGACAGCTACTACTATCGCAACGACTATCAACAGAAGGGTCGACAGTTTGACTCCCAGAAAAGTTTGAGAATCCAAGTAGTTGAAGAAATCTTGGGTACTCAATCGTACTTCATCCCTGTCTTCTCATGTTCTAATAATGCTTTTTATAAACTCTTTCACAGCAAAATTCTAGCTACATAATTAGACTTATTTTTCAATCTGAACGGTTATTAAGAGCAACGAAGCCGTTGCTATAATTTGCATGATAAGAACGTAAAGTATTACTATTATGAAGGGCGGATTTAAAGTCATTAGTAACCCATATGATGCTCCGCTGATGAGTAAGCCGACGCCATAAGCTGTGTTGAATATGCCATATCCTGTGCCTCTTGAAGAAATCGGCGTTAGATTTGAAACTGCCGCGCGATAGATTGACTCCTGCATTCCTAGAACCAAGCCGAAGACGATGGATGCGGCTATAAGCATCGTCAGTTCTGCATTGGCTATTGTGAGTAGCGGTGGGAATATTGAAAGCACGAAAGGCACAACTAAAACTCTTATTCCATATTTGTCGTATGCAAAGCCAGAAAGCAAAGCGGCAGGCGCATCCACACCTTGAATAAGCAGGTAGATCAAGGGCACAATCCATTGCTGATTCATCGGTTTAAGAATTTCTGAGGCTCTATAAAGTATAAGAGTGTAGGGTATAAGCCCAATAGTGTTCAACAGCACGGCAAAAGTATAAACATAAAAGGGTTTTGTTAGTTTCTTCCCTTTTCCTTCCGTTCTTGATGATGTAATGATTGTTTTGGAGCCTATTCTCTTGTAAGTGTAGCCCAAAGCTACCAAAAGTATGAGAAAAGGTATGAAAAGAAAGTTGAATGTTTGGCGATAATCGTTGCTGTAAAACATTAAACCTGCCACAATCAACGGTCCAAGTATTCCGCCTATTTGATCCAGAAGTTCGTGTATCCCAAAAGCTCTGCCTGCTCCTACATCTTTGCTTATAAAGGATAAAACTGTGTCTCTGGAAGGAGCTCTAAAAGCCTTCCCAAGCCTCTCAAGTGAAACGAGAAGGATAATCATTTCTAAACCTGTGAAGATCCCCAATAAGGGGATTGAAGCAATCAGACCGTACCCTATGAATATGAAAATCCAGTAAGCTTGGGTTTTGTCTGCTAGAAAGCCACTGACAAGCCTTGCGACGTAACCTAGGACATCCAGTCCGCCAACCAACCCAGCAATCAGAATGGATGCTCCGAGAAACTCAAGATAACTCGGCAATACACCTCTTGAGCCTTCGTATACTATGTCACCCATCAAGCTTACAATTCCAAGCAGAAGAATACCCAAGTAAGCGCTCTTACGTCTGTTTTTTGTAGTTTCTTGGTCTTCTTTTTGCAATCAGATCAAGTCTTCTCGCTTTCTTTTGATCCTGACTGTGTTTTCCTTTCAAAATCGCTTCGTGCTATTTCATATATTAAGTGATCGTGCCATGCCACCCCATTTGTTCTGTGAAAACCACTTTTTTCATAGGCCCTCATTGCAGCAATGTTATCCTTGTGGGGCGGAACCAAAACCATGTCTGTTTGCGTTTTGGTGAATAAGTAGTTAACCACCATTTTCATCGATTCTGTGCCATAGCCCTTTCCCCAATATCGAGGCAAAAGTTTAACATCGGTCATCACTACGCGTTTTTTGGACGGAGAAGCATAACCTCGACATTTCCAACCACTTCTAACCTTGCCACATCCGCTCTCGCCGATAAGTGTGCCGTCAGCCAACTCTATTATGAACTGAACTTCTTCTGGCTCTTCGGTACTAATTCTTTCAAGATGTCTTTTATACCAATTCTCCATGTTCCAGCCTTTTCCATGTTTGGCACCTGCATAACGCATAACCTTTGGGCTGTTCCACAAGCTCAACAAAAAGGGCAAGTCTTCCTTTTTGATTGGTCTTATTTGCAATCCTTGGTTTTTCAGAAGCCTCACCCTTTTCTATTTTTCAGGACGCTTATTTTGCTTAAGAAGCCGATATTACTCTTATTTAACATTTAATATCTCAATCGACAAGTGCGTGGTTGAAAATGGTTTATGAGGGAAAGTTTTTATTGAAGTTAAAAACTTACTTTGGCACTATTCATTAAAGGATGATTTATTATGGCTTTGCAGAAAGGTGACTTTATACTAGTAGATTACGTTGCTAAGGTGAAAGAGACGGGTGATGTTTTCGACACAACGAGTGAAGAAGCTGCCAAAAAAGAACATTTGTACAAAGAAGGCGAAATCTACGAACCAAAACTCGTAGTAATAGGGGAAGGCTGGGTACTTAAAGCGTTGGATGAAAGCCTAGAAACAATGGAAGTTGGCAAAACAGCCTCTGTTGAAATATCGCCTGAAAAGGCTTTTGGAAGTAGGGATCCTGAAAAGGTCAAACGGATTCCACTAAGACATTTAACTGCCAAAGGAATAACACCAACCCTAGGAATGCGAATTGAACATGATGGGAAGATGGCTACTGTGCGAGCAGCAGGAGCTGGGCGTGTTCTTCTAGATTTCAACCCTCCATTAGCTGGAAAAATTCTAGTTTACGAAGTGACAGTCGAGAAGAAACTGGAAGCCCAACAAGAGAAGATAACAGCCCTCATTCATCGCAGAATACCAGCTGTAGAAGAAAACAAATTCAAATTCAGCGTAAGGGCTAAGGCAGTCAACTTGGAAATGCCTGAAGAAGCATTTTATTTGGAAGGAATTCAAGTGGCAAAAAGAGGCGTAGCCTTGGACATACAAAGATTCTTCCCAGGGATTGCGACAGTCAAATTTACGGAAACTTTTAAGGCAGAAGCCAAAGCAAAAGCATAGCAGTATCCTTTAATCTTTTAGACGACCTCTGTTGTCTCAGCAATCTTTCTGCAGGCTCCACGGTTTAGGCTAAGTTTGTTAAGAATGGTGTATCGTTCAGGTCTTATTGATGAAGCCTTAAAAAGGGCTTCTACAATTTCCTCTTTTTCTACATTGAGTTCCTTGGCGGTTGTTGGCGCACCTAACTTTCTTAGAGTATCCTTTATGCGTTTCCAGTTTGCCTTGTGAAGGTAGGTCATAAGTATCGTTCCAACACCGCATTGTTCCCCGTGCAGAGCATGGTTTGACCTAATCGTGTCAAGCGAGTGGCTGAAAAGATGCTCCGAACCGCTGCAGGGGCGGCTGCTTCCAGCAATGCTCATGGCCACTCCACAGCTTATTAAGGCTTCCAAAAGCACGCGCAAACCTTCCTCGCTTTGAAGCTTAATAAGCTCAGCGTTTTGCATTACAAGTTTGGCGCTCATTAGAGCAAGGCTGGCGGCATACTCCCCATAATATTCATTTTTCCTTTCGTGCGCCAATTTCCAGTCCCTGACTGCTGTGAATTTTGCGACTACGTCTGCGCAACCACTTGTAATAAGGCGGCGGGGTGCTTGCATTATTATACTTGTATCGGCTATGATGGCTATAGGCGCTTGAGCCATAACAGAGTACGGTTTTTCGAAACCCTTGATGGAGGATAAGGGGCTTGCGATTCCATCGTGTGATGCTGTGGTTGGAACGCTGATAAATGGGACTTTTTCGCGAGCGGAACTCAACTTCGCCACGTCGATTTTTGTTCCTCCACCAACCCCAAAAACAACCTGTGGTCTCAAAACCTTTATTTTTTCTTCAACAGCGTCTACATCCTTGACAGTCGCTGTCTTAACTAGAAAAGCGTCAACTCTCATTCCTTCTTGCCCAAGAATCTCCCGAATAGTCTTTCCAGCAATATCATACGTTTTCGAACCTGCAATTATCAGCGCAGATTCTGTACATCCCAATTTTCGAGAGATTTCACCCACACGCTCTATCGTCCCATTTCCTACAATGACTTCTCTTGGAAGATGCATGTGATGATTTTTCAGAGGCAAATCAACCACTATTCAAGCTTTTGGGGATCTTTATTTTTATAGGGATGTATGTTTAAGGCTTTTTAATAGTTTTTATAGACTTCTCCCGCACAACCCCTCTCTTCTACTTGTGATTAACATCCAAACTTCCAAGGGGTTTTCAGAATTTCTCTGAGGTCTTTTGAATGATGCGGTGTTATTACAGTTCTGCAAACATAAAAAGCTGTCGTGAAACAAGCGATTCCGTCTGCGTTGAAGGCATACTAATAGGGTTTTGGGAAGGTGATGGAGACGCATTTACTCTTCCAATTTTGATTCTGCAAAAAAGTTTGGGGAAAGTTATCCCTCGGGGAAGTTGGCGACTCATTATAGCTAACGGCAAAGCGTATGAAGCGATTTAAGCTTCTATTTTGCATTTGCTGTTTGCTCATTTTGCCTATTTTCAGTTGAATATAAGAATGGGTGAAATGGGATTTAAGGTTCTAAGTACCCTAATCAGAAATCTAGGCATTGTCGTTACGTTCATACTTGAAATTAAGAGCTAGCCTTAACATTCCACTGAGGAAAAAGTGTAGAAAAACTTTACGCACAATTGCTTAAAAGAAAAAAATCGACATACTTCCTCCTCGCGGTATGGTTGTGAAGGCCAAAGATGTCATGGTCAGAGACATTGTCAAGATAAGCTCTTGCACCTTGGTAGATAATGCTGTTAGAGTGATGAACAAGGAAAGTATTGGATGCCTTCTGATTGTTGACAATGAAGAAACTAAAGGAATCGTAACTCAGAGAGATCTTCTCGAAAAGGTCTTAGAGAAAGCTAAGGATCCTACAAAACTTAGGGTTTCGGACATAATGACGAGAAAGCTAGTAGTTGGAGACCCCGAAATGGAAATCCAAGAAGCTGCAAGATTGATGTTCAAAAGGCGAATCAAAAAACTTCCAATGGTTGAGGACGGAAAACTGGTTGGATTGATCACTTTAACTGACATTTCCCGTGTAGTTGGTGTAGACAAAAAAATGATAGAAATTGTTGAAAGACTCTCTAATATGCACGCAATCTAATGAAAGCGCAACCTTCTGATGTCTATCACTTTTGACTTTGCATATGCGACTAATGTATTTGTTATTTTGTTTGCACTATTGTTTTTTAGGGCTCTTGGTTCACTAAAGAAACTGTTGAATATTGCTCCAAATGGCATCAGGTTCACTTTCGATGTTAGATATTTGACATTGTTTGGGCTCTTCGTTTAGCTATCGAGAAGAATCGGAAAATTGATGACGTCTTCTCGAGGCTGTTGATGAAACAAAGAGAAAGAACAGCCAAAATCGAAGCAATTCTAGATAAACGTTCCTAGTTTCCTTTTTCTATTCGTTCTTAATTATGACAAACAAGTTTTGTGATTCGAAACCGTTCAAGTACGAATAATACACCGCAAGAGTAGCTGCTTCAGGGAAAGAAATGCGTCAGTTCATAGAGGCTGGTTTCATATACGTCTTAAGGAGCCGGACTATGGCTATATCACGTGTATTCATTTCGATAAGCTGGATCACCTAAGTTTTTCTCTTGAGCCTTCGTACGTTATAGATGAAGACGATTACTAGTGTGATCATCAATGCGCCAAGGATCGTTGGAATGTATAATTCCAAGAGTTGCAGACTATCGTAGGCCATCTTTGCGGTTGCTATTCCTTCAGTCTTCGCCTCAGCTGTAGATCCGTATGTTAGATAAACGAATGGAAGTTTTGTGGTACCATGAGTGATAATCCAGTTTAATGTTTCATTTTCAGTATATGCAAGCAGTCCTGAAACAGGTTCGATTAAAATTGATCCAGTTGAAGTCAGAGTAGAGTTTCGAAATATTTCTAGATTTTCAATCCACAGAAATTTTGTTATTGTTTCGTTTACGAAGTACTTGTAAAGCGTTACACCTTGTTCAACTAAACTTTCCCTAAACTCTAGAGTGCCTGTGATGTTTAAATTCTCAAGCCAAGCTTTAGAAATGTTTTGTCCAACTTTAAGGTGCGATGGATAGAGGGGATAGTATCCCTCTCTAGGTTTATCAGCTTCGGCGGAATCCTTCACATTCTCCAATGTGAACTTGTTGAACACGTATGTCGAGTTTATGGAAAATGGAGCGGGTAGCGTCTCTCCACTGTCTTCTCTAATCATGGTCGCGTCTAAACTCAGAGTTATTTTTTGTCCTTCGACTTTTATGGTGTATATATGTGCTGTAACATTTATCGGGATCTCCCACACACCACTTCTGTTTATTACGGAGTAAGTACCTATGTATCCTTCCTTTCCAAAGGTGCCCACATAGCTAGTTGTCAAATCTATTTTCTCCAATTCTAATGTTATCATCAATGGGGCGAGGACCATACTCCATATGGGTATAAGCAACACTATGATGAGTATTCCAACAATCAACGCTATGCTAGACTTGTGTTTTAATCCGGACAATCTTCACACGTTCCATTGATTCACAAACTGGTTTCTTATGCCTTTCGCTTGTGTTCACCGTAAGACAGTCACCGAATACTTATAAGTGCGCCCACGAACATATAAAAAAGGAGAAAGGAGTAAGACTGGAATGGCAAGGAAAACTGTTCTGGAGGCCGTAGCTCTATCTACGATCTTGTTTGCTTCACTCACATATATCCCACATGCATCATTCACATCAAATGCTGAATCACACCTCTACATCGTCATGGGAGGTACTTTAAGAAGCAGCACTCAACTTGGCACGTTTCCAAGGACAATCGACACTATCCCGTTCGCTTCGCGATCACCAGACCTAAGTCCTACTGGTTCTGGTCAACAAGAGATAACGTTCAGCGATCCAGATCCCGAAACCGGAATAATAAACTTGACCGTCCAGTCCGCAAGTTACGTTGGAGTAGAACATATCTTCTATGATCCAGGCTCATGGCTCTGGTACAAAATTAGCGTATCGATGGATGCAAATGGATACGGATGGCTGTTCACGGCCACTGGCACAACTCCCATTCTTGGTGATGTAGACTGCTATACACACGGCAATAATAGTGGCGTCTACTGGGGCTCCGAGTCTCCATTTGCTGGTCTAAAGGCGGCAGGTCCCGGGGAAATGCCAGATCCTGGCCCCGACGGCGTGGCTGGTACAGATGATGATGGCTTTGGAGACGGCACAGCAGATCCAACAGGCGCATCTGTACTTTACATGCCCACCACATTACACACATCCTACTGGATGGGTGCAGGATGGATTGAGTTGTTTTCAGCACCTTGGCCACAGGTACTTACAACAGGAACTGCTTATGGTGTTGTAATCGAGCCAGCAAGCATGTTAAATGGTGTGAACTACACGGCTAAAGGAGAGGCATGGGAGTTCCTTGCAGGTTTAGATCACTCTGGGGAGGATGTGGATTGGGATCATCCATATTGGAATGCTTATGTAACCTACGCTTGTTCTTGGTCTGTGCTTGATGTGTCAACAGCTCTAGGGGATTTAGATGTTGTGTTCGAAATCGTTGAAATGAAGGTGAGAGAGGATGTCGTTATCGCTGACTTAAATTGCGACGAAACCGTTAACATCATGGACATATATACGTGCGCAAAGGCCTTCGGAGCCAAAGATGAAGGGCCTGGGCCTGACGGTCTGTGCAATACAGGAGACGATAAGCCTGTTGCAGACCAGGGTTTTGACGGGAAGGCGGATATTGAGACAGATGGTGTGATAAACATAAGAGACATATTCATAATCGCCAAAGACTTCGGGAAAAAACTTACTCCGACTAGGTGAACGGAATCGACCCGCCAGGAGAGCTTCGGGGTTTACAGGTGCCACCCTTAATATAATATGATCTGATTGTTCTTGAGTGCGCTTACTTGGAATGTTTTTTCTGAATTATCAGAGAGAGAAAAGGGCCATGAGTTCCAGACATCTATTACAGAGAATAGAACATGATTATGTCTTTCAAAATGAGTCTTGTGGAGAAATCCTGTTAGAAATTATTTCTGTTCCAAACACCTTATATGGATTTGGCCGACGACTGTTTTTTGTTGTGAACTAACTCTAGTGGTCCTCAATCTGAAAGCCTTTGCTTTATTATTGTCTTTTTGAACCGTAATGTTAATAAATCTCATGGTTATGATAACATGATGCTACTTCCTAGCGAAGTAATTCCGCGTGCATTTAGGTTTTGGGAGAAAAACGAAATGACAAATAATGATGTAGTTAACCGATTAGTGTTAAAGGGAACAACAACCATTGGAGTCGTTTGTAAAAACGGCGTGATATTAGCATCTGATACGCGTGTAACCATGGGCTTTTATGTAGCCCACAAACAAGGGAAGAAAATATACAGAATAGATGATCACTTAGCTATGACCATAGCTGGAACGGTTGCCGATGCTCAAAGAACCGTCGATATATTGACTGCGAATGCACAGCTTTACAAATTGAACATGAGCAGACCAATGCCTGTAAGCTCTGCGGCGAGACTCATTGCGAACCTGTTATTTTCATCTAGATATGTGCCATTGCTCACGCAGGTTCTGATAGGCGGAATGGATGAAACTGGATCCCATGTGTTCTCACTGGATCCCTTTGGCAGTTTGACAGAAGAGAAGTGCGTCGCCACCGGTTCCGGTTCGCCAGTAGCCTATGGTGTCTTGGAAGATGAATACAAAGAAAATATGCCTGTCAAGGAGGCTTTAACGGTAATTGTCAAGGCTGTCAATTCTGCTATGAGACGGGACGCGGCAAGCGGAGACAGTTTTAACATTGCAGTAATAGATGAGACTGGCTATCGAGAATTAACGGATGGGGAGAAGAAACAGCTTCTAGCAAATTGAGGAAGTTAAAATCGTGGCGCAAAGCTCTGAAAGAGACAAGATAGAAATAAGCCAATATATTTTGGAACACGTTCCAAAAGAAGCAGAAGTGACAAGAATAGAATATGAAGGACCTACCCTCGCAGTCTACACTAAAAGACCAGAAATCTTGGTTGAGCAAAGCAGTGCGATCGCGGACATAGTTAATATCATAAGAAAGAGGATAGTTATACGATCCGACCCTTCAGTTAGGCTTCCGGAAAACGAAGCTGAAAGAATGACGCACGAGATCATCCCGACTGAAGCAGAAGTGACGGACATAAATTTCGACCCGAGCCTCGGCGAAATAATAATTGAAGCTAAAAAACCGGGTTTAGTCATCGGAAGAAACGGAACGGTCCTCCAAGAAATTATAAAGAAGACTAAATGGCGTGCCCATGTTTTGAGGAGTCCCCCACTGCGCTCCAAAATAGTAACCCACATGCGCCATTACCTTCATTCGGAAAGCAAAGAAAGAGAGAGAATACTTCGTACGATAGGTGAAAGAATTTTCAGACCTAAAACGTACGAGGTTGGAGACGTACGGATTACAACACTTGGAGGCGTGCAAGAGGTTGGAAGATCAGCTTTTCTTGTTCAGACTAGAGAAAGCAGCGTACTATTAGACTGTGGCATCAACCCTGGTTCTTCAAGGCCTTTTGAGGCATTTCCGAGATTTGATAACCCAGCGTTTGAAATCGACTCCTTAGACGCTGTCATTATGAGCCATGCTCATCTTGACCATTGCGGTTTGGTGCCATTCCTTTACAAATATGGATATGATGGTCCGATCTATTGTTCCGCCCCAACTTCGAATCTGATGACACTGCTTCAACTGGATTATCTGGATGTAGCAGGGAAGCAAGGCATAACGGCGCCTTACGACCAGAAAGATGTCCGCGAGTGTGTTTTACACACGATTCCTTTGCGGTATGGTGTTGTAACAGACATAGCTCCAGACGCTCGTCTAACACTACATAACGCGGGTCATATTCTAGGTTCCTCAATGGTTCATTTACATATAGGCGAAGGTCTGCACAACATTGTTTACACTGGCGATTATAAATATGCAAGAACAATGCTCTTGGAAGCTGCAACGACGGAGTTTCCAAGAGTTGAAACAGTGATAACTGAAAGCACTTATGGAGGTCCAGATGATGTTATGCCTTCACGGGTCGAAGCTGAGGAGCGTTTAACAAGCGTTATAAATGGAACCTTAGAGCGCAAAGGCAAAGTTCTAATTCCTGTGCCAGCAGTGGGTAGGGCCCAAGAAATAATGCTTGTCATTGACGGTTACATGCGACGTGGACTAATGAAGGAGGCACCAGTGTTCATTGAAGGCATGATTTCAGAGGCCACAGCAATTCACACTGCTTACCCAGAATACTTGGGTAGAGAGGTTCGCCACAGCATACTGCATGATGGAGTGAATCCTTTCCAATCAGACTACTTCACGATTGTGGAGCATCCGAATGTTAGACAAGATATAGTAGATGGCGAACCATGCATTATTATGGCGACTTCTGGAATGCTAGAAGGCGGACCCGTAATTGAATACTTCAAAAGTCTAGCGGAAGATGAAAGGAACACGGTAGTTTTTGTGAGCTACCAGATTGAAGGAACTTTAGGAAGAAGGGTGCAGAAAGGTTTAAACGAGGTCACCATGGTTAGCAGCGAGGGCAAGTTGGACGTCGTGAAAGTTAGATTGCATGTGGAATCAATTGAAGGTTTTTCAGGGCACTCAGACAGGTGGCAGATAATCAATTACGTAACATACTTGAAGCCGAAGCCTGAGAGAGTTATTGTGTGTCATGGTGAAAAAGCAAAGTGCATGAGCATGGCAAACTTTATTCATCGGAGATGTGAAATCCAAACACTTGTGCCGACAGTGATGGAAACCCTCAGGCTGCTGTAGGTATAGGCTCATTTGACACTGGTGTTTTCTCTCGCCAAATCCTCACGCCTGGGGGACAGATTACTACACGCTCCTCCCCTAGTCTTGCGATGTCTCCACCGACAGACTCAACGAATTCGCATAACTCGTTTATGGCTCGTTTAACATCATCAATGCCTTTGTTTGCGAGAGGAGTTATCCTGAGAATCATGATATTTCCTGATGTTACTTCGTTTTTCACGGCGTCCAAATCGGATAAATCGCGAAGAGGCATGGCCTTCAAATATGTTTTGCCAGAAGTGCTCTTAAATTCAACTTCCTTCTCGACTTTCTTGGATTTGCGGAATATGCCGCTCAGATCTGGCAAATTTCTCCTCTCTAACACCTTTTATTTATTCTTCAACAGTTTAAGTGTTTCTTAATTTGGCATCCGAATTGTTAATACAGATTGATTATTAAAGTATTTTATGAATTTAAGATTCAGATTGAACCTACAATAACCTTAGCCGTTAGCTTCTTTATGAAGTTCCATGTTTTGTCGCCTACAAAATGAATGTTTTTAACAACAATACCTTGCTTGACGTTTTTTGCATTATCCGCATCGTATATCATCTCGCCCACTGCTATTGGCTTACCATGTTTCTCATCTACAATGAAGACATAATCTCCCTTTCTAAATTCTCCCTCAAGACGGATAATTCCGGGCGCCATGATATTTGCACCATTGCACACGTGTGGAACAGCTCCCATGTCAATAACTACTTTAGGTGCTAAGACAAAAAATTCGTTGAAAACTAATGTTGGAAAAACTTTTTCTTCAGCTTTACTTAGTAATGGTTTTCCATTTATGAGAAAGATTTGGGCAAATTCTGTTTCAATAAGCTCAACTTTAATTTTAGTCTTGAAAATTTGCTCTAAGTCAACTCTGAGTTTCTCGGATGCCTTGTTCAAGAGAATTTTTGCCTCTTTGGCCTTTAAGAAATGCCTCCTGTATTTTTCGGACATTATGCTTCTCTTAGATAGGTTTAAATGTATTAAGTTTAAGTATAAAAGACACAATCAAATAGGTGCGAGGGCGCAAAATGAGCGAGATGACGACTGAAATCCTTGAACAAAACCTCGGAAAAATTGTGCTCGTAAGGCTAAAAGGTGGAAAAAGTCTGCGTGGAAGGCTGAAGGGATTCGACCAACACCTAAACCTCGTTTTAGAGGAAACAGAGGATACTACGAACTCTGAGAGCATGAGAAAACTAGGGTTAATAATCGTCCGTGGAGACAACGTGGTTCTGATTTCGCCGCCGCCAAGGTGAAAAAGCTTTGGGAAAGGGAACACCCTCATTTGGTAAGCGCGCTGGTAAGACGCTTCACATACGTTGTAGGCGGTGTGGAAGAAGAGCATATAACGTTACAAAGAAACGGTGTGCAGCTTGCGGTTATGGAGAAACAACCGTTATCAAGAAATACTCTTGGAGGACTAGAAGCCTTCACAAAGAAAGGTTACGCTAAAATATTTGCTTGTTTATCTCGAAGAATGATAATAATAGCCCTTATCTATTTTGACGTAGATTAATGGTCCCTTGCTTCGGGTTAGTTCTCTCGCCTTCCTTAAAGCGTTGTTAACGACATTCACTACCTGCTCTTCTTCGGTAAGGTACTCCCTCTTTTTTTCGCCCAATTCCATCTTTAGTAGATTTTCTGCAAGAATTGATGTGCCGCAGACTTCCCCGTTCTTAATGAGTGTGGACGTTACTACTTCTTGCATTTCCTGACTATTTACGAGCTTTCTCCATAATGGCTCCGACTTGTTAAGAATTTCCGTAACTTTATTCCATCTATTAGAATTCTCGTTGCCTATGAGCACTTTTACTCGTTCCTTCCACTTTTTAAGCCATATTCCGGTCCAAACATCTAAGAACTCTTCCAGTTCTTTTGCATTTTCACTGAAAAGCTTTTCCAGGTTTTCCACTATTTCGCATTCGTTAGCTTCCTTTCCAATAAGGTTCCAATGAAATTTTAGGTAGTTTGTCAGGTCTTGGCATACTATCTGAAGTACCTTGCGGTCTGAACCTAAAATATCCAGCATCGGATTTTTGTCTTTGAGTTTTTCTGACAACAGCATCTCTATGAAATTCATTAGCTCTCCTTGCTCCGAAGCCTTTCTCCACACCAACCTAGAGGCTAAGCTTTTAATTAAGCTTTATTTGTGGTTGCCTCTATAACATTTTTAACGAAATATTCTTCGGTTCGTAACACTAGAAGATAGTTTCAGGCTTCTTTTGTTGCTCAAACGCGGTCTTAAGCTTTATTTGACTCTGCATCCAAGCGGCTAGGCTTTCGCTAGCTGATACGCGTATCGAACTGCCATACTTTCGCTTAACTACGAAAATTATTGCCTTAGCTTTCGAAGGAATGCTGTATATGTAAGATTTAAAAGCCTACATAGTGACCAAAAAAGCTAGGGTTGACTGGGCTGCGCAGAAATCCACCTAATTTCTTCATTCTATCTGATGAATACTTATCGTGAATGCACTAGAGATAAAAACTGAATCCAACATCTCTTCAAATGAGAGACTACTATGAAAAACACAAAAAGAGCAGCTGAAACCCAACAGCCTTTATCCGAGACAGATCATTGCTCGCATCATTTTGGATACATGAGTCAACGTTCAAAAGGTGAGGAAATTCCAAACGAATGCATGACATGCACGAAGCTTGTAAAATGTATTTTATTGACTACTGAGAATCTAGAAGTTTCTGAACAAGCGGAGAAACCTCATATTCCACCCCTTAAAGATGATCTAGCTTTGCGCGAGACAGAGCGTGAGGTTTGCATTGGCAGGAAAACAAAAGAGTCGTCCCAGAGTTCTTTAGAAGAAAACGTGAAAAAAGAAGTTAGGAAAAAACAGGATCCTGAAGTCAAGCCAAAATTAATATCAAACGAGCTAGAGCGAAACCAATTAGAAGTCGAGGATCTTGGCATGCTATACGCGTCTTGGTCTGGAACTGTACGTATCGATGAATTGACCCTGTTAGGTTGGGGTGGAAAAATTAAGGAAGTCGAGATTGAAACTGTTACAGGTAAGAAAATGCGGTGCAAAGTCGAACCTATTGAAGATTCAGAAAAGAGAATTGTGCAAGTTCCAGATAAGGTGCAGATTTACCTAGGAATTCAAAACGGTGAACTCGTGACAGTTAGGCCCATAACGAAGAAGTAGAGAGTGATTTATCAATAAGCATATTGAGCTGTTTTCTATCAACCTCCCATCGTTGTATCAACGAAGTTTTTTGATAAAGGATTTGAGCACAGCTAAAACGCGCGTGTGAGAAGATCTGGGAGCTGGTTGACATTTTCAAGGATTAAATCTGGTTTTTCCCTCTCCAATTCTTCACGAGAGAAGATTCCAGATAAGACCGCAACTGTTTTGGCTCCGGCTGTTTTTCCAGCTTTTATATCTGCGACAGAGTCTCCCACAACTGCACATTCGCACGTTTGAATGCCAAATTGTTGTGCGCACTTCGTTACCGCTTCTGGTGAAGGCTTCGGGCTATGTGTGTCCAATGCTGTTATTACATACTGGAAATATTTTGCTAAGCCGAATTTCTCCAATTCCTCAATGATTTCCTTTTTCGGAACATAACGCATAGTGATTAACGCCAGCTTTGCCCTTTCTGAAAGTTTCCTAACAGTATCCAAAATGTTCGGTATTGGTTTAGTTTTTTCGGATGTGAGATGATAATAGGTTTTAAGATATATTTCTAGAAATTTCCGTGGATCAATTCCCTTCACTGCGTCGTCTATTGGAAGGCTCTGTTCAAGTCTCTTCGGGATTTCCGTCACTAATTTGATGTTAACTGTTTCTTGTCCCATTGCTGCAAAGGCGGTTCTTGCTGCTTCTAGGTACGCTTCTTTTGAATCTACAATCGTGCCATCCAAGTCTAAGATTATCCCTTTAACCTTCAACTTTCCCCTTTTCCCGCAATTATTGTCCTAATGTGCTACTTATTATTGCTATTTGTTTCGATAAGTTTTTATTTGCGGTCAATTGTCTAAGGTAAATACGCAATGAATCCGATGGGCGATACATTAGGAATGATAATGAATGGCAAGGAAGGCACGAATACGCTTAACAAGCACAGACTACAAAAAACTTGAAGAAGTATGTGAGGAACTGAAAGTCATCGCCCAGAAAACAGGCGTCAGAATGACTGGTCCTGTTCCGTTGCCTACTAAGAGGCTGAAGGTTCCTGTTTTGAAGTCGCCCTGTGGTGAGGGAACAGCGACATGGGACAAGTGGGAGATGCGCATTCATAAGCGGCTTGTTGATATTGATGCTGAAGAGCGTGCTATGAGGCGTATCATGCGGATTCGTGTTCCAGAAGAAGTGCACGTAACAATAGAGCTTCTCTAATCGATTGAGCGTTTCTTTTTTGCTTCAAAAGACGAATTTGTAAAGTGCCATGTAAGAGACTATCGTAAGAATCAAACTCGCCGCGAAAGCCAAAGCCCAAATTTTCTTGTTCCACATGAAAACTTTGAACCCGTCAAGTATCCCGAAAGGAATGAGGTTGAAGAGGGCTATCCAAGCGTTGAAGGCGGCGCCGAATAAGAATATTAAATTGCCTTGAGGCAGAAGAAAGGCAACGGCCAAAAACGTCGTTGACAAAGTAATGTTTGTGGCTGGCCCCGCAATAGATATTTTTCCCATATTTTTCAAGTCCGCAGATCCACTTATCATAACCGCGCCTGGAGATATTATCTTGAAAAACGGCGAAACCACCGAG
>CAZADP010000006.1:0-17296 GCA_964483905.1 uncultured Candidatus Bathyarchaeia archaeon
GTTTCATCTTCTCAAACGTTTCAAGCGCCTCTTGCGTTGGTTGAAGCTTGTGTTTATGCGTTATTGTTTGGTGAGCTCTTACTGTGAATTGGAAGTCAGGCGGAACGAGTTTGCGCCATGTTTCCACTTCTTTCAAGGAGGGTATTTGATAGAACGTAGAGTTTACTTCCACGAAGTTGAACGCTTTGGAATACGCCACTAAAGGATGGAGCCCCGGAACTTGGAAGTATGCCCATCCGCCCGTGCCAATAAGATACTCTTTCAAAACGCGTCCTCTCGCAATCTGAATTGCACGTTATTTTAACTTACCTCTCCCTCGGTATTAAGGAGTGCTTTTTTGGCAAACGTTTATTTGGTTTTGTTCGTTTTTATACTTGAAGCTTGGGGAATTTGTCTTGTCTGTTTTGCGAGCTGAAAAGGTTAGACGTCTCTCCCTCGGTGTTTCAGTATTGGATGATCTTTTTCCAGGTTTTGAGCCTGGAGATTTTGTCGTTTTTTATGGAGATGCGGTTTCTTTCATTTCTTTCGTTCTGTGTGTCCGTGCAGAGCTACCACCAGAAAAAGGCGGTTTAGGCTCTTCTGTTGCCTTTGTTGATGGTGGTAACTCATTCAATCCATATTTGACTGCTGAAATTGCCCGCAGTTATGGTTTGGATTCGAGGACTGTGTTGGAGAAAATTTATGTTTCAAGGGCGTTTACTGCTTATCAACTTTCATCTTTGATTTTAGAAGAGCTTGAGTCGTTCTTACATAGAAAGAAAGCTAAACTCTTGGTTGTTTCAGATACAACTTCTTTATTTTTCGATAGGGATATTCCTAAAACCGAGGCAAAAGATCTGTTCATGAAGGTTTGCGGAAAACTTTCAGAGATTGCAGCAAAAAAGCAAACCCTTGTGGCGACGAGCTATCTGCCGGGAAGAAGGTCTAGGCGGGGCTTGTTCTTTGAGGCCGTTTTGTTTGGAAGGTCGAATGTTTTGGTTAGGCTTAAGAAAACTGGAAGCATTTTGAGTTTTATCTTACAGGCTCATCCACGTTCCAAACAGTTTACAATAGATTTCCCTACAGATTATACTCCTTTAACAGCTTTCATGGAGGTGTAAACTATGGGAAGGACTGTTCCATCTTACAGACAAGCTTTAGAAGGGGAGATTGGTCACTGGGAAGGCTTTCGAAAAGCCTTGAGAGGTAAGGACCTTGAAGCCTTCGACAAAATGATGAGTGCTTGTAGGATCTACGCGTCAGCCGGCGGCATGGCGACCAGACCCATACTAGCTGAGGCTATGTTCATGTCGATTTTGCTTAATCAACAGAAGGAATTGATGGAGATTAGGGAAAGCATTGAGCGACTGGAAAAACAACTTCGTCAAACTTAAGGCTGTTCGGGGCTGGTTGTTTGATGTTTATCCTTCTGGCCCTAGCGAAGTGACAGTGTGGATTATCACTGAAAACGGAGAGCGGGTCAAGCTATTTGACAAGTTTATTCACAGAATTTATGTTTCAGGAAATCTGTCGGACCTGAAAAGTCTAGCCGAAAAAATTAGGGATAGTAAATCTATTGCTGGTTGGCGTTTTGTTGAAAAGTATGCGGATTTTATGGAAGCCTCCAAGAAGAAGGTTTTGGAAATTGACATGAGCGATTATAGTAGAGCCTCTTTTTTTGCAAGAAAGATCCTTAGGATGGGCGGATATGAGAAGTTCCGCCTATACAATGTTGATGTTCCGGTTGCACAGGCCTATCTATATGAGAAGGACATTTTTCCGTTGGCTCGTGTTATGGTTGTTGACTCTGGAAACAGGCTTAGTTATGATATTCTTGACTCTGTTGAAAACTGTGAATATGATATTCCACCGTTCCGTTCAGTGCGGCTTGATGTGAACATCAAAGCAGAAAGTGCACTTAAGAGACTTACTGATAAAATAGATAGTGTATCGCTGGAATATGGCAATAAGACTATCCTTATCAGTGAGGGAAGCGAAGAGGACAAGATTCTGGAACTTGTGAAAACTATTAAGGAAGAGGATCCAGACCTTATTTGCACTCATGGTGGAGACTCGTTTTTCTTTCCCTATTTGGCCTACCGAGCGTTTGTCAATGGTGTTTTAGACCGCTTCGTTCTGAGCAGGGAGAATGTTCCGCTAAAGGCTAAGAAAACTGGTGGAAGGACTTTCTTTTCCTACGGTAGGGTTTATCATAAAGCGCCTATGCGTAGGCTCTATGGCCGGGTTCATATTGATGTGGATAACACGTTTATCTATACTGCCTGCGGCTTGGAGGGTTTGGTTGAGGTTTCTAGGACATGCCGGGTTCCGCTTCATATATCTGCCAGGGCTTCTATTGGAAGTATAATGTCTTCTTTGCAGCTTTACACCGCTTGGAAGGATGAAATCCTTATACCGTGGAAGAAACGGGAACCCGAATCTTTCAAGTCTGCATGGGAACTGCTTGTTGCTGATCGTGGCGGATTTGTGTTTGAGCCAAAACTTGGTTTTCACATAGATGTAATAGAAGTTGATTTTGCCTCTATGTTTCCAGTGTTGATGCTAACACGTAACATTTCGGCCGAAACAGTTCTTTGCAAGTGCTGTCCAAGCTCTAAGCTTAGGGTTCCTGAGCTTGGGTACAACATTTGCGTGAAGAGGCGCGGTATTGTTCCTAAGACTTTAGATTTGCTCCTAAGGAAACGCTTTAGGTATAAGAGTTTGATGGGAGAGGTTGCAGATGAGGGGCGTAGATATGCGTATGACATGCGCCAAGCTGCTCTCAAATGGATTTTGGTTACTTGTTTCGGGTATCTGGGTTATAGGAATGCCCGATTTGGAAAGGTTGATGCACACATTGCCGTTTGCGCTTTTGCCCGTGACGCTTTGCTGAAGACATCGAGAATGGCTGAGGAACACGGGTTTGAAGTTATTCACGGTATTGTTGATTCGTTATGGCTGAAGAAGACTGGGTTTTCCCCGAAAGAGGTTGTCGAATTTTGCAATGAAGTATCCAGCGCTATTGGTGTTCCTTTGAATGTTGAGGGAAAATATCGGTGGATCGTTTTTCTACCATCAAAGACCTTAGAAGGTATTCCTGTTTTGAACAGGTACTACGGTGTGTTTGAGAATGGCAAGATCAAGATGAGAGGCATTGAGGCAAGGCGCGGAGATACACCTAATTTTATAAACGAAGCTCAGATTAAAGTGATAAAGGTGCTTGCTAAGTCTCTGGATTTCGAAGACTTCTTAGCTAAAATTACGATAGCCTTCAGTGTTTTAAGGGAATACGCAGGAAGATTGACTTCGAGCCGAATTAGTGTTCAGGACTTATTGATTACGAAAAGACTATCAAAGTGTCCCTCAGGGTACAGTCATGATGTTTTCCAGGCCATTGCGGCAAAACAGTTGGAAAAGGCAGGTTTTGATGTTTCTGCTGGCCGAACTGTTCGATACATAATTATTGACTCCAAACGCAGAGCTGCGGAACAAAGGGTCTTAGCTGCTGAGTTGATTAAACCTAAAACCCCTTACGATGTTCAAAAATACTTGGACATGCTTATCTCCAGTGGCGAAACCTTACTCGGAGTTTTTGGGTATACTAAAGATAGGATTCGCCAAGAAGTGTTATCACATGAGAAGCAGGTCGTGCTTAGTTAGCGCGGATGCTAAAGGGAATCAGTGCGCTGTGTGCTTTATGAAGAACCTGCTCCCAATGGAACAGAAGGTATCGTTACACTTATAATGACTCTTCCCTTATGTTTCGTGACATTGTTGAGGGACAATTTTGTCTTGCCAAAAATTCAGAGTCATTAAACCTGAAATTCGTGTTTTGGGAGTTGATGACGGCATATTTACTCCTCACGTGAAAAGTCTGGTACCAGTTGTTGGAGTTGTTTTTCGCGGGGGACATTGGCTTGACGGCGTGATGCACACAAGAGTAGAAGTGGATGGATTTGACGCCACAGATAAATTAGTATCCATGATCGTTAACTCGCCTCATTACAAACAGTTAAGGATCATAATGCTTAATGGAGTGACGTTTGCAGGTTTCAACATTGTTGACATCAAAGAGTTGAATGCTGAAACAAAACTTCCTGTCATAGCGGTTACACGCGAAGAACCGGATTTTTCAGAAATTCGCAAGGCCCTCAAGAATCTGCCGAAAAGTGAAGAGCGGTGGAAGGCGGTCCTCAATGCTGGAGAGATATTTGAAGTGTTAACTAGAAACGAAAGTGAGAAAGTTTGCATGCAGATCTCCGGAGTATTTGAAGATGACGCGAAAAAAATCCTTCGGTTAACTTCTACTCGCAGCAATATTCCTGAAGCCTTACGCGTTGCACATCTTATTGCCTCTGGAATTAGTTTTGCTTAGCCTCAATCTTTATTGTAACAAGAAAAGGTTTAAAAGGGACAATGTTAAGGGAAAGCAGACGGATAGCGGAGTATCAAGCTATGGAATTCTGTCCAAAATGCGGCTCGCGTATCGAACCAAGGAAGGGAAAAACGCGCAAAGAGGCATCGGTGGTTTTTGTTTGTCCTAAATGCGGCTACAGAAAGCGCGAATCGGGGAAGAAGGTCGAGCCAAAGGTCGCAAAGGTTATACAGCATAATCCGCAGCAACTCGTAGCTGTAATAGGTAAGGAGGAGCAGAAACTGCGCACACTACCTACTGTCAGAATGGAGTGCCCTAAATGCGGAAACAATTTGGCTTATGTTTGGCAAGTGCAGACAAGAGGGGCAGATGAATCCTCCACACAGTTCTTGCGTTGCACGAAATGCAACTACACATTCAGAGAATACAGCTAAAGCACTTTCACCTTAATGATGTGTCTACAGGGCCTTCGGTCACTCACTCTTAAAAATGGAAAATAGGTTAAAAATCGTAGTAAAGGATTAAAGCATGTTTGCACAGATTACTCTACGGTGTCAAATATGAGGGACTGCGTTCTCAATCCATAAAGACAAAACCTTTAATATCCCTCAAACCAGTTCAGAAAGTTTTATGGAATTTTTGAAACAGATTGAAGAAAAATGGCAAAAGCGCTGGGAAAAAGCAAGGATTTTCGAGACAGACCCAGATCCCACAAAGCCAAAATACTTTACAACCGTAGCTTACCCATATCCCAATTCTCCACAACACATCGGCCACGCAAGAACCTATACAATGGCTGACATGCATGCTCGATACATGCGAATGCGCGGCTACAACGTGCTTTTACCCATGGCATTTCACTACACTGGCACACCAGTTCTAGCCATGTCAAAACGCCTAGCAGACAACGACACAGACCTAATCGACGACTTCATCAACGTCTACAAAATCCCCAAAGAAAAGTTAAAAGAATTCACCGACCCGCTTGCTATGGCCCGCTACTTCCACGAAGAAATCAAGGGCGGAATGAAAGAGATAGGCTACTCCATCGACTGGAGACGCGAGTTCACAACAATCGACCCCCACTACAACCGCTTCATAGAATGGCAATTCCAAAAACTCCACCAAGCCGGATACATCACACGCGGAAGCCACCCAGTAGGCTGGTGCCCAAAAGATGGAAATCCAGTAGGCCAACACGATACAGTAGGAGACGTGGAGCCCGAAATAGGCGAGTTCACACTGATAAAATTCAAACACCAAGACTGGGTTCTTCCCACGGCAACTCTGCGGCCAGAAACAGTTTTTGGCGTAACAAACATCTGGTTAAATCCCAAGGCTAGGTATGTAAAAGCTCTTGTCGATGGTGAACAATGGATAGCCAGCCAAGATAGCGTAGAAAAGCTGCTCCATCTAAGCCGAAAGGTTACAGTCTTGGAAACCTTTCAAGGAAAAGAGTTCATCGGAAAGTATGTTGAAAACCCTGTAACGAGAAGTGACATTCCTGTGCTACCAGCAGATTTCGTTGATCCAAAGAATGCTACAGGCGTTGTCATGTCTGTTCCAGGACATGCCCCCTATGATTATATTGCCTTAGAAAATCTTAGAAAAGCGCCATCACAACTGAAAGAGTATGGATTAACAGCTGAAGCCATAGATTCTGTCAAGCCAATATCCTTAATCGAAGTTCATGGGTATTCAGAAATTCCAGCGGGCGACGTAATCAAAAGAATGAACATCCAAGATCAATCAGATCCGAAGCTAGAGGGTGCAACAAAGGAAGTCTATAGACACGAGTTTCACAGCGGCAAAATGAAGGAAAACACGGGTAAATACTTTGGTCTGTCCGTAGCTCAGGCAAAAGAAAAAGTCAAGCAAGACCTGCTCTCAGAAGGCAAGGCTACCAGCATGTATGAGCTACTCAACAGACCAGTCTTCTGCCGCTGCGGCACAGAATGCATAGTGAAGATCTTTGAGGATCAGTGGTTCATTGACTATGGAAAGCCAGAGTGGAAGACATTAGCTCACAAAAACTTGGATAGAATGGAAATATTGCCCGACGAACTACGCGCGGAATTTAACTACGTCATAGATTGGTTGCACGAAAAGGCATGCGCCAGAAAATCTGGAATGGGCACTCGGCTTCCTTGGGACCCAGAGTGGATCATTGAATCCTTATCCGACTCTACCATTTACATGGCTTACTACACAATGATCAAATACATCAGAGAGTACAAAATCCAACCGATCCAGTTAGCGGACGATGTTCTTGACCATATCTTCCTTGGAATTGGAAACGCCATCGAAATAGCCGAAAAAGCCAATTTGGACGTCAAAATCTTGGAACAGATGCGCAATGAATTCCTATACTTTTATCCATTAGATAGTCGACACTCTGGACGCGATTTGGTTCCCAACCACCTAACATTCATGATATTCAACCACACGGCAATATTTGGCGAAGAGTTATGGCCGCGCCAAATTGTCACCAACGGCAGCGTGATGATGAAGGGTGTAAAAATGAGCAAATCATTTGGGAACATAATTCCCTTGCGAGAAGCTTTGAAAATGTTTGGAGCGGATACGCTGCGGCTGAGTGTTCTTGCGACGGCTGAACTGTTGCAAGATGCGGAATTCAGTCCTCCAGTGGCTAAATCTATGCGTGAAAGAATAGAACGCCTTTACAGATTCGTTGCTGAGGCTGCTAAAACTCGACGCAGAAGAAAGGCTTCAGAGAAATCGTTGACAACAATAGACAAGTGGATGCTGAGTCGCCTGCAAGAGCATATTAGAAAAGCGACCGAAGCCATGAACAAGTTGGCCATACGCAAGGCCATACACACCACTTTATACGAATTAGACCAAGACTTCCAGTGGTATCAAAGGCGAATAACAGACCAAAAAGAAAAAATGAAAAGAAAAAAAGTCATAGCCCATATATCTGACGAAGTCATAGATGCTCAAATCCGAATGTTAGCCCCCGTTGCTCCTCACATATGTGAAGAAATGTGGGAGATGATGGGAGAAAAAGGCTTCATCTCGCTAACCTCGTGGCCTACGCCAGATGAAACAAAAGTCGACATCAAAGCAGAGAAAAGCGAAGCATTAATCGCAGGTATGCTGGAAGATACACTAAACATCATTAAGGCAACGGGTATAGCGCCAAAGAAGATATGCTATTATCTGTCTGCCCCATGGAAATGGAAAACCTATATAAAAGCACTAGAAAGATCCCTTTCAGCAAAGGTTGTCCAAAGCGATTTGATTAGAGAATTGCTGAAAGACCCTGATCTAAAGGCAAGGGCTAAAGAAGTGGCAGAGTTCCTGAGTAAGATTGTCGACGAGGTTAACCGCACATCTGACGAAGAAAAACAAAGACTGATCCAAGTCGGGGTCATAGATGAAGACCAAGCGTTGAAAGAAGCTGAAGGCTTCTTCGAGCGGGAGCTGAAGGCGGAAATCCGTTTCTACAGTGAGAAAGACCCAAAACGATACGATCCAAAGAAGAGAGCTCACGCAGCCAAACCATATCGCCCAGCCATCTACATAGAATAGAAACGATTAGATAAGCTAAATGGAGATAAAACTATATTCAACATTTTTTATGAAGTCTTACGGGTCCGTGGCGCAGCTTGGACAAGATTCAAACCAAAAAGCGCGTCGGCCTTCTACGCTAGGCCGAAGAAAGCCGGAGATCCTGGGTTCAAATCCCAGCGGACCCGCCAAAAGCAAAGGAAAAGGTTCAAAAAGTCCTAGAAGATGGAGTGGATTTGGGGTTCCGCCGATTTCCTTTTTCTTCAGTTCTTGTAGCTCTTAGATATTATCCCCACAAAGAAAATGTTAGTCCAGTTTCAAAGACTGTTATCTCTATTTCCAAGTTTCAAATATTCAGATCAATAGTGTCCACTAAACCAGCGGCGATAGTGAACACTATAGTACAGACAGACCCCTAACGAAGTTTCTTCAATTCTGGAACTTGAATCTACTTACAAAAAATACTCAATACACTACTCTCCGACTGAAATATTTAGGTCACGCCAATTGTTGCAACAATTGTTTTCTGCTTTTGTTGCAACAAATGAGCAAGCCACTCATCGTCTAAACTAAACTTACAGCTGTGTGCGCCACCTTGTTCGTTTTACGAACGGAAATTTTAAATTACCAATGCAATAATAGATGTTAAACACTTTCATGTTTAACTTATCGATGTATAAGGGATCGTTATGAGCACCCACGCAGAAGATTTAAAACTTCGCCTAATGACCATTGAACTGCTCAGAACGGCGAAATACAAAAGAAACATTACATATCGTGAATTAGCCTCTAGAACAGGTTTACCCGTAACCGTTCTAAGTAGATACGCAAAAGGACATGTCTTACCAAATACTGCAAGAGCGAAACAACTTTGGAAGGTATTAACAAAAATCGTAGGTTTGGAGACAGAACTTCGTAGCAGAATAAAATTTGACGAAGAAGGATACTTTGACAATACTGAAATTATTGGCGATTTTAACATTCTTCAACAGGCAGCCAATCACGCCCTCGCAAATTTTGCTGGAAGACGCGTAACAAAAGTCTTGTCAGCAGCTGTAGACGGTATTCCCCTAGCCACCATGGTTGCAAACGCCCTTGGAGTCAACATCGTGATAGCAAAAAGAGGCAAAGAAGTTGGAGTCAAGGCATTTCTCGAGGAAACATACGCGCTCAGAGACTCAGGAGTAACCATGACCCTTTACATTCCAAAAGATGTAATCAAGAAACGGGACAGCGTTCTAATCGTGGATGACATGATCAAGACCGGCGAAACACAAGCCGCATTGGTTAATTTAGTTCGTAAAGCGAAGGCTGAAATTTCAGGCGTTTTCTCGCTTATAGCCGTTGGAGACGAATGGAAGAAGAAACTGAAGCTTTCTGGAGAATGCCCCATAGAAGTCATCACTTACGTCAAGACACCCCTGGGTTTAAGCACCCACTATTAACTTGCCAAATAGCTCCCTTTAGCCTTCCCACGAAAATCTCTACCCAATCTAAACAAAGCTGTTTCAAAATTGATGAAGGATTTTCCCTCAACCATATTTTCAGCCCAGAAATCCTTTAACTGCTTTAAGGCGTCTCCCGCTCCCTCTTTCCTTACAATTCCAAGCTTTTCCGCCCCGAGGATGACAAGACTTGTAGGTTTCGGATCGGCTTTTTGCCAGACATCACGTAGCTCCCTCAGAAAAATGCTTACAGTTACGTCTCCTATTCCTTTTCCCAAATTCTTCAACTTTTGTTCCAAATCATACGAGCTAGAGGCTTCATTGTGGAGAACGGTGAGGCTTCCATTGTACTTCTGTATGAGGTTTTGCATAACTTCTAGGAGCTTATCAGCTGTTTTGAAGTCGTAGCGTGTATAGCTACCTTCATCTAGGATTCTGACCAGTCCATCCCACCCTAATTCGAGAATATGCTCAGGTGTTAAGACATTGTATTTTTGAAAGCACTTGTAGGTTTTGATTACAGAGTTTTCTGTTATAGGCGCCCCGAACAGTATAGAAGCCAAAAACCACTTGAAAATTTCCTCGCCTTTTATTTCTAAAAGGTTTATACCTAAAATTTCAGAGTATCTCTTTCCAAAATTTTCAACAATAGCCTTCAGATTTTCCCTTTTCATGCCTTTCTCTCACTTTCTAACAAAATTTTATACCGTTTGTGGCATAAACGGTTTACTGAGGTTTAGAAATCGTGCAAACGCGAACTATAGAGTGGCGCAACGGAACAGTCAAAACAATAGACCAAACGAAGCTTCCGCATGATTTAGAGATTCTCGAGATGAGAAACTACAATGACGTAGCCGAAGCGATAAACACCATGAAAATAAGGGGCGCCCCACTCTTAGGGGCAGCTGCAGCCTTCGCTTTAGCTTTGGCAGCTCACCATTCAAAACTCGAGAACAGAGAGGAACTAATCAACGAGTTGGAGAAAGCAGCAAAAACTCTAAGACAAACACGACCCACAGCTGTTAACCTCTTTTGGGCAATAGATAGAATCCTCGAAAAGGCAAAAAGCTTTCACGGAAACGCTGACAAGTTGAAAGCCTTTGTCATCGAAGAGGCGCAGAAAATAGCCGACGAGGATGCAGAAGCGAACCGTTCAATTGGAACGTATGGCGCCGAGCTTATTCATGGTGGCGATGTTATTCTGACCCATTGTAATGCTGGTGCCCTAGCTACGGTTGAGTACGGCACAGCCTTAGGTATAGTAAGAGCCGCCTGGGAACAAGGCAAAAAGATCAGAGTCATTGCTACCGAGACTCGTCCGAAATTACAAGGATCAAGGCTAACTACATATGAACTTAAACGGGACGGCATACCAGTAACTTTGATTACCGATAACATGGTTGGCTACGTTATGTACAAGCGACTGGTCAACAAGGTTATAGTAGGAGCCGATAGAATAGTTCAAGACGCTGTCATCAACAAAATTGGAACGTTCACCATTGCAGTTTTAGCCAAAGAACACAGCGTACCATTTCTTGTCGCAGCCCCAAGGTCAACCTTCGACTTGACGCATACATCGACAGATGTCGTTATTGAAGAAAGAAAACCCGAAGAAATCACCCATGTAGGTTCAGAGCGTATTGCTGCGAAAGGTGTAGACGTTCTAAATCCAGCCTTCGACATAACCCCACTGGAACTTGTGACAGCCATCATTTGTGAAAGCGGCATTTTATATAAGGAGGCTTTCAGTAGCTTTAGAACCAAAGTATCATAGGTAGGGACTTAGATTAGTTCCGGATGATGATTTAAATGAGCAAAAGTAAAGAGAAAGCATCTAACCGCTCTGAACTTAGGATCAAAGGGTTGCTTGAGAAGAAAGGAGTTCGAGTTTCTGAAAAGCCAGACGTGGACGAACTTTCCTCAAGAGGATACGGAGTGTCCGAAAACAATGAGCTTTTGCTTACTTTTTATGAGGCTCTCTATCTCTTTGATAAGGGGATGCTGGAGGTTGAAGACGAAAAAGGCGTCAAAGTTGATTTCCAAAAACTTCTGCAATGTTATGAAAACATTGATGAAAGTGCTTGGGCCAAATATTTGTCTTATCGCGATTTAAGAAGCCGTGGTTATGTTGTCCGAGAAGGTTTCGGTTTAGGCGTCGACTTTCGAGTTTATGAACGAGGAGAATACAGTAAAGACACAGCTAAGTATCTAGTTTTGAACATTCAAGAGGGAAAACCAATTTCGCTGGAAGATCTAACCGACGTTTTGATGCGAAGTCAAAGTCTCAAGAAAGAGCTGATTTTGGCCGTTATGAACCGTAGAGGAGAAATAGTTTACTACTCAGTTTCGCAATTTACCCTAAAATGAGGATAGGCTACCGTGTCAGCTTTCAAGACTGTTCGTGGGATGAGGGACTTTCTTCCCGAAGAAGCCAAAATGATGAAATATGTCGAAAGCCAAGCTAGGAGAGTCGCTGAACTTTATGGATACAAGGAAATTATTACCCCTGTTGTAGAGTCATACGAGCTCTTAGCAGCTAAATCTGGCGAAGAAATTCGTTCGCGTATGTACGCCTTCAAAGATCTAGGCGAACGCATGGTTGCTTTGCGACCAGAGTTCACAGCTTCTGTAGCTAGGCTTGTTGCAACAACTCTGAAAAACGAGCCAAGACCATTTAGACTTTTTTGTGTAGGCCCTCTTTACAGGTATGATGAACCACAGCGAGGACGCTTCAGAGAGTTTTGGCAGTCAAACTACGAGTTGATGGGCTCAAGCAAGCCTGAAGCCGATGCTGAAATACTAATGCTGACGAACAGCTTAATGAAAGCTGCGGGACTGAAGAATCATGTTTTCAAAGTCGGGCATGTTGGAGTCCTAAAGGGAATATTGACTCAAGAAAATTTAGATGACAATATGCAAACCCAAATTCTTCAATTAATGGACAAGAAACAATACAATGAAGCGTTTGGGCTTGTTGCGGATTCGGGTACTTCAGAAAAATGCATAGGAATTCTTCAAAAATTGGTGAAGCTAAAGGGCCGCAAGATTTTCAAGACCCTAGAAGAGATAGAAGAATTTGTTCAGAGCTACGAAAAAGCTGTGTCTGCAGCAGAAAACCTGCAGGAAATCCTCAAACTGGTCTTGGAAAGTAGATGCAAAATCGATATGATTGTGGAGGCAGGCTTTGCGAGAGGTCTTGAATATTATACGGGATTTATTTTTGAGGTCTACACTCCAGAATTGGATACAGCTCTGGGCGGCGGCGGAAGATATGACAGGCTCATTGAATTGTTTGGCGGAGAACGGACACCCGCCGTGGGGGTTGCTCATGGAATAGATAGGATAATGTTGGCAATGCAGATGCAGAAAGTCACTCACGAAACTGAAGAAAAGTCAGTCATGGTAATTCCTGTTAAAGAAGAGCTAAATGTTGAGGCATTGAGAATTTCTCAGATGCTTAGGGAAGCAGACATACCAGTTGAAGTTGAGGTTATGAGAAGAAAAGTGACGAAGGCCTTGGAAGACGCAGATAGAAGAAAAATGGACTACGCAATAATAGTGGGAGAAAGGGAGCTTAAAGAAGGAACAGTCGTGATCAGAGACTTGGCACAAAGAAAGCAAGGCACTATTAAGATCGAAAAGATAGTAGAAAATATAAAATGCAGAGAATAATCTAGACCTCTTGTATCTCCCTTCTGAGGAAGTCTCCTATATCTGAAATATTTTTCACGACAACTCGACGTTTGTCTTTGTTTAGGTTGCACAGTACTTTGCCGAATCCTAAACATTCGCCGTGCCGGTTTAGAATTAGGGAGCAATCGCCTTTTCTTTGTGACCCTACTACCCTTAATATTCCTTGTTTGAATATGTCTCTTCTGCAGATGAAAAGCCACTCCGCCTTCTTGTTAACAATTATCTTGTTTGCCTTCTTTTCGGCAATCATTCTCAGTAGGCTGAAACCTGGAAAGAATTCACCATTTTTGATTTTTCCTAAGTAAGTTCCAGCGAAAAAGAAGTCTTTCGCGATTAGTCTCTTGAGATGCTCGCTTACAAGGAAATATCTGTTATCTTTTTTCACTATTAGATTCTCGTCTAGGCTTATGTTTACATTGAATTGGTTTACAAAATACTTTATAGACTTAATCATGCATCTGCACTCTTCTTGAGCTTACAGACAAAAAACCCTTGAGTTCTTACAGGCCAAATCCTCCTGCAGTCTTTTATTGAATCATCCAGTTTTTTTCCAAAGATGTTTGTTAACGCCTCCACGCCGTAACAGTTGACCTTTTCAACTTGGAGTTTCAGATGTCTTATTGCCCAGTCGATGTTCAGTTCATTTTCTTCAGGCTCTAAGGAGCATGTTGCGTAAACTATTTCCCCATGGTTCTTCAGAACTTTAGTTGCTTCCACTAATATCTCCCGTTGAAGTTTCGCGTTTTTCTCCACGTCTTTGATTGTTCTCCTGTCAAACCAGTCTTTGTCTATCACAAAATTGCCTGAGCATGGAACGTCCAAGAGTATTCTGTCAAACTTCACTTTTAGCTCTGAAACCTGCCTCGCATCCATCTGGTAAACTACTGTGTTAACTACTCGACATCGCTCAAGCTGGTTTGACAGAGCCACCAATCTTCTCTTTTTGATGTCTAAAGCGATTATCGCACCTGTGTTATACATCAGATCAGCGAGTTGAACAGTTTTTCCGCCCGGGGCTGCACATGCATCCAACACTGTCTTGTCATCCAACTCTGTGAATAAGGTTGCTGGAATCTGGGCTGCTGCTTCTTGTATTGAGTACAGACCCAGAAGATATTCGGATGTGGCTCCCGCAGAGAATTTCGATTTACAAACCCAATATCCATTCTTGAGGAGGGGGATCTTTTCAAGATCCATTCCTAATGATTGTAGTCTCTTCAGAACATCTGTCTGTTTGGCGTTCATGGAGTTTATTCGAATTGCTTGTCTAGGCTCAACTTCGTCGAATTTCCAGCCCAATCTTTCATAACGCCTTGCAAAAAATTCTTTGCCAGACATCCACGTTAGATAAGGAGAATAACGATTAAAAACTTAGTGTTAATGCAGAATCGGAAAGCCTACAGCATTTTTTGGTTCAATAAATTTTAAATGATAACGCTCGGTATCATAGCATATGTGATTCAATGACGGAACGACATGCTTTTGTCATAATGATTAAGCATAAATGGTGGCGCGAATTTCTTAGCCTCAATCACAAAGGTAAAAGAGTGCTATCCTATGTACAGGGTGGTTGGGCTCCGCCTAAAAATACTACTCTGATATTCTTTTATGTGACAAAGCCTATAGCTGAAATTGCAGGTTATGCCGAGTTTATTGAGCGCAAAGTTGGGGATGCCGAAAGCTTATGGACTGAGCATGGCAACGAATCAGTTCTAAAGTCTAAAGAACAGTTTGAAGAGTTTATTCTAGGCAAGCAGAGAGTTTCTTTTATCAGATTCAAAAACCTTAACGAGGCAGCCAAATCCATACCATTCAAAAACATTCTGGTGCTTCTAGGTGTGACGAGACTCTCAAGAAAAGGCTTTTACATTGATAGGGAAACGGCAGACAAGCTGATTGCACTTATGGCTTGAATTGGCTACAACTACTCTGATATGTCCTTTTAAGAGGTTTGAGTAGTGTGTTCTCTTATTTGGAATCATAGACTGACCTTTGAAAGCTGAGTTGATTAAGACAACAAAAAGTTAATACGTCACATTTTTCACATCCATGTAGCTTATCTTCCAAGAGAGAAATTCAAATGGTTCAGCAGCGTAAGGTGAAGTACTGCTCGAAGGCGAAAGGTATCAAAGAACATTTGGCTAGATTAGGGAAGGCTTGATCATGGGACGCTACAGACAGGTCGAAGAAATCGTTAAACTGATGAATAATCCAGAGATAATAAGGAACACGAGTATAATAGCCCACGTAGACCATGGAAAAACCACACTTTCAGACAGCCTTTTAGCCGCAGCAGGTATAATAAGCGAACAAACAGCTGGACAAAAGCTTTTCCTCGACTCTTGGGAACTCGAACAGAAACGGCAGATGACGGTTTTCGCTTCAAACATAAGCTTAGCCCACAGTTACAAAGGAAAAGAATATCTGATAAATCTCATCGATACGCCTGGGCACATAGACTTTAGCGGCGCTGTAACAAGAAGCTTACGCGCGGTAGATGGTGCATTGGTGGTCGTTGATGCTGTAGAAGGCCCCATGACCCAAACAGAAACAGTTTTAATGCAAGCCTTGCGCGAGAGGGTTAAACCAATCCTCTTCATAAACAAGGTTGACAGGCTCATAAAGGAAATAAAATTAACTCCAGAGGAAATTCAACGCAAGTTTGCAAAAATCCTCGTTAGAATAAACACTCTTATAGAAAAGTATGCGCCGCCTGAACGTAAAAAGGACTGGCAAGTCAAAGTTGAAGACGGCCGTGTGGCATTTGGTTCAGCACTTCATAAATGGGGCTTAACCCTGTCACACATGAAAACGAAAGATGTGACATTCAAGGAAATAATTGATGCATACACAGGACCTCCTGAAGAAGTTGGGAAAAAGGTTGAGGAATTAAGCAAGAAGGCGCCGCTATATGAACCAGTTTTAGACATGTTCTGTGAACACTTGCCCAACCCGTTAGAAGCTCAGCCATACAGACAAAGTCAGATTTGGCCTGGAGATATAGACGGCCCTGTGGGAAGAGCCATGGCAAAAGTCGACCCTAATGGGCCGCTTCTCATGTGCATATCTACGATTGAAGTTGACCCTCACAGCGGAGTTGTCGCCATTGGACGTGTTTTCAGCGGTTCTGTGGAGAAAGCAAAAACGGTTCGCCTTGTAACCAGCAGCCAGAAAGGAGCGATTCAACAGGTTTACATGAGCATGGCTGCCGACAGAGTCATTGTGGACAAAATTCCAGCTGGGAATATAGCTGCACTTTCCGGATTACCTTCGATTCATGTAGGCGAAACTGTTGCAGAAGAAGGAGTGGAGGCACAACCATTTGAAGGATTAAAGTATGTGTCGGAACCTGTGGTCACGGTTGCGGTTGAACCTGAAGACGTTAAAGACCTGCCTCTCTTCGACAAAGTTATGCATAAACTGACTATTGAAGATCCCAATCTTCACTTCAAGATAAACAAGGAAAGCGGAGAATTTCTTCTGAGTGGGATGGGTGAGCTTCACCTTGAGGTCACGGCTTATCGAATGCAGGAAGCAGCTTTGAAAGTAAAAATTAGCAAGCCCATTGTGATTTATCGTGAAACAATAAGCCACAGCTATCAGGGCCCATCGATAATGGGTAAAAGCCCCAACAAACATAACAAGCTGTGGGTAACAATTGAAAGGCTTTCAGATGAGGTCATCGAGGCAATCAGGTCAGAGAAGATTTCGGAGATGCAAACACGCGACCAAAGACAGAAGGCCCTGAAACAGTTTGGCTGGACAACAGAGGATGCACGCCACGTCATCGCCATTGAAGGCACAAACGTACTTGTCAATAGAATCAAGGGAAGACAGTACGTTGAAGAAATACTAGACCATGTAAAGTCTGGATTCCGCGAGGCTGTATATACTTCAGTTTTAGCGAAAGAGCCTGCATACGGGTTAAAGGTGAATTTAGAAGACATCATGGTTCATGAGGATCCTGTGCATAGGGGGCCAGCGCAGATACTTCCGATGACTTGGCGTCCTATCTGGTGCAGTTTTCTGTTGAGCGAGCCGAAGCTTTTGGAACCGATCATAAGCTTTGAATGTAAAGTTCCAAATGAATTTGTAAGCTCAGTCATTGCAATAGTGCAAAAGCGTAGGGGCAGAATCTTGGATATGGTGAATGAGGAAGATATGGTGATTGTTAAGGCTGAAATACCAGTAGCTGAATCTTTTGGGCTTGCAGATGAGTTGCGGTCATCAACGCAAGGTAGAGCATTTTGGGCAACGCAATTTAGTCGAT